>NZ_CAKASO010000011.1:0-104453 GCF_916862475.1 Nocardioides sp. Leaf374 | reverse complement strand
GGGCTCGACGCGCGGCGCAGGGCCGGACGAGGTCGGGGCGGAGGCGGCCTCCGCCGCGGCGCCCGGGGAGGAGTCGGCGGGGCCGGGCGCACCGGACCCGGTCTGCGGGGCCGTGCGCTCCTCGGTCACCTGGTCAGTCTAGTCCGTGGCCGGGCCGGGTCAGACCGTCATCAGCGTGGTCACCGGCAGCTCGCCGAGCGCCTCGCGCCACGGCAGGAAGGACAGGTCCATCAGCACCGCCACGCCGACGACGCTGCCGCCGCACTGCTCGACCAGCTGCTGGGTCGCGCGCGCCGTGCCGCCGGTGGCGAGCACGTCGTCGACGAGCAGGACGCGGTCGCCGGGGGCGATGGCGTCGCGGTGGATCTCCAGCGTGGCCTCGCCGTACTCCAGGGAGTAGGAGACGCCGTGGGTCTCGCGGGGCAGCTTGCCCTCCTTGCGCACCGGGATGAAGCCGGCACCGAGGGAGAGCGCCACCGGCGCGGCCAGGATGAAGCCCCGCGCCTCCATGCCGACGACCTTGTCCACCACGCTGTCGGCGCCCGAGCGCCCGGCCGAGGCCAGCGCGGCCACCACGGCGCTGAGGCCGTCGTGGTCGGCGAGCAGCGGGGTGATGTCCTTGAACACCACCCCCGGCTCGGGGTAGTCGGCCACGTCGAGGATCAACCGGGCCAGGGCGTCGCGGGCGGGCGCGAGCGGGTCCTCGCCGGGCGAGGTCACTTCTTGCCGCGCTTGGATCGGGTCTGGCGCGAGGGCTGCTGCCGACCGGCGGCGCGGGAGTCGGCGACCGGACCCCGCGACGGGGGCACCACCCGACCGCGTCCCACCGCCTCCGAGGCCCGCGGGGGTGCGGTGCGCGGGGCGTTGCCGGCGATCTGCGGCCGGTCGCGGTCGACGACCGGGCGGTCGGCCGGGTCGGCGCCCGGCTCGTCCTCGACCGGCATGTCCTCGGCGAAGCTCGGCACGGTGGCGTAGGGGTCGGCCATGGCCCGGGCCCGGGCCTTGGCGCGCTTCTCCTCGAGCTTGACCTCGGTCTCCGAGGACTTCATGTGCACCAGCAGGCGGGGCGCCAGGAAGATCGAGGAGTACACACCGACCGCCATGCCGACGAACTGCGACAGCGCCAGGTCCTGCAGCGAGCTCGCACCCAGCTGCACGGTGCTGACGTAGAGGATCGCGCCGATCGGGATGAGCGCGACGATCGCGGTGTTGATCGACCGGACCAGCGTCTGGTTGACCGCCAGGTTGGCGGCCTCGGCGTAGGTGTAGCGGGTGCGGCGCAGCTCGGCCGACGTCGTGTTCTCGCGGACCTTGTCGAAGACGACGACGGTGTCGTAGAGCGAGAACCCGAGGATCGCCAGCAGACCGGTGACCGCCGACGGCGTCACGGGGAAGCCGGAGAGGGCGTAGATGCCGATCGTGATGGCGATGTCGTGGAAGAGCGCGACCAGCGCGGCGACCGACATCTTCCACTCGCGGAAGTAGGCCCAGATGAAGAGCACCACGAGGACGAGGAAGATGACCACGCCGAGCACGGCGCGCTGGGCGACCTGCTGGCCCCAGCTCGGGCCGATCTCGGTCTGGGAGATCGCGTCGCCCGACGCGCCGGTGACGTCGTCGATGATCTGCAGGATCGCGTCGTTGTCGGCGTTGGAGAGGTTCTCGGTCTGCACGATGAGCGCGTCGCGGCTCGAGGTCGTGACCGTGGGCGTGCCCGCGGCCTCGATCCCGGAGTCGGCGATCTCCTGGCGCAGCTCGTCGGCGGTGTCCTGGGTCGCGGAGCTCGCAGCGACGTCGACGTCGAACTGCGTGCCGCCGGTGAACTCCACGCCGAAGTTGAGGCCCTTGAGCAGCACGATGGCGATCGCCGCGGCCACGAGCAGCACCGAGACGAGGTACCAGGGGCCGCGCTTGTTGACGAAGTCGATCGACTTCCGACCGCCGTAGAGGTCGTTGCCGAGCCGTGAGAACGTGCCCATCAGGCCTTGCCTCCTGCCGTGGCCGGGACCCGGTCCATGCCCAGGGTCTCGGGGCTGAGGCCGGAGAGCCGACCGCCGCCGTTGAAGAACGAGTAGCGCGCGAGGTAGGACACCATCGGCTTGGTGAACCAGAACAGCACCGCGAGGTCGATCAGCGTCGAGAGGCCCAGCGCGAAGCCGAAGCCCTTCACGACGCCGGTCGCGAAGATGTAGAGGACCGCCGCCGAGAGCAGCGAGACCACGTTGGCGGCCAGCCGCGTGACCCGGGCGCGCTGCCAGCCCGACTCGACCGCGACCCGCATCGACTTGCCCTCCCGCATCTCGTCGCGGATGCGCTCGAAGAAGATGATGAAGGAGTCGGCGGTGACACCGACCGCGATGATGAGACCGGCGATACCGGGCAGGGTCAGCGTGAAGCCCGCGCCGGCGCCCAGGAGCAGGACCATGGCGTAGGTGATGGCCGCCGCGACGGCGAGCGAGCCGACGACCACCAGGCCCAGGCCGCGGTAGTAGACCAGGCAGTAGAGCATCACCAGGAGCAGGCCGGCCGCGCCGGCGTAGATGCCCGCGCTGAGCTGGCTGCCCGCGAGCGAGGGGCCGATCGTCTCGACCGAGGTGTCGCCGAAGGCGATCGGCAGCGAGCCGTACTTCAGGCTCGTGGCCAGGCTGTCGGCCTCCTCCTCGCCGAAGTCGCCGGTGATCTGGGCCTCGCCGTTGAGGATGGGGGTGTCGATGGTGGGCGCGGAGATCACGCCGCCGTCGAGCACGATGGCGAAGGGACGCTCCTGGCCGGCCAGGGCCTGGGAGACCTCGCCGAAGGTGTCGGTGCCCTCGCCGTTGAACGACAGGGTGACCGCCCAGCCGACCTGGCCCTGCGGGATGCCCGCGGCGGCGTCGGTGAGGTCGGTGCCCTCGATGATCGAGCTCGACAGCAGGTAGGGGATGCCCTCGTCGTCGCAGGTGATGAGCGGCGTGGCCGGGTCGTCGGGCATGGCCTGGCCGGTGCCCTCGGCGGGGCACTGGTACGCCGTGAACGCCTCGGCGCACGCTGGGGTGGGGCTGTTGATCCAGGCCAGCGGGTCGGCCAGGGTCTCGTCGTCGGCGGCTGCCGCCAGGCAGCTGTCGATCGCGGCCTGGCCGCCGGCGGCGGCGCCCGGGCCGGCGCTGCCCGAGGGCGAGGCGCTGCCGGAGGGCTGGGCCGAGGGGCTGGTGCTCGCACCGTCGCCGGCCTGGCCGCTGGGCTGGTCGCTGGGCTGGCCGCTGGGGCTGGGCGAGGCCGTGCCGGAGGTGAGCAGGTCGCGCTGGGCGAAGCCGGGAGCGGGGCGGTTGTTGCCGCTCTGACCGGCGCCGTCCTGCTGGCCGCCCTGCTGCTGGCCGTTCTGCTGACCGTTCTGGGTGCCGCCCTGCTGGCCACCCTGCTGGCCACCGGGGGTGGTGGCGCCGGGCACCTGCGTGCCGGGGTCGGTGCTCACCTGGCCGGCCGCGCCGCAGGCGGTGCCGAGCAGCGGGGAGCACGCGACGAGACGGAAGCGGAGCTGGGCCGTGCGCTGCACGGTCTCCTCGAGGTCGCTCTGGTCCTCGCCGGGGATCTCGACGGTGATGTTGCCGCTCGAGGTCGTGACCTCGCCCTCGGAGACGCCGGAGCCGTTGACGCGGTCGTCGATGATCTGGCGGGCCTCCTCCAGGTTCTCCTGCGAGGGGTCGCCGTCGGGGATCAGGACGATGCGGGTGCCGCCCTGGAGGTCCAGGCCCAGGGCCGGCTTCCAGGTGCCGGCCAGCGCGGTGAGCCCGTAGAGGATCGCCACGCCGAGGAAGAACACCACCAGGGTGCGGCCCGGACGGGTCGAGGGGCGCGCCACGTCAGCGCTCCTCGGTCTCGGCGCGGCCCTCGCCGAGGGCCGGCCCGTCGGTCGGGTCCTCGAGCGGGTCGTGGGCGGGGATGATCGAGCCGATCGCCCCGCGCACCACGCGGATCACGACGCCGTCGGCGATCTCGACCCCGACGTGCTCGTCGGTGATCTCGCGGACCTCGCCGAAGACGCCCGAGGTCAGCATCACCCGGTCGCCGACGGTGAGGGAGCCCTGCATGCGCACGAGCTCCTTCTGGCGCCGGGTCTGCGGCCGGATGATCAGCAGCCAGAACACCAGCGCGATCAGGATGATCGGCAGCAGGTTGACGAGCGTCGACACGACAAGACCTCTCGAGCAGGGAGTGGGTGCAGGGCCGCGGGACCCCGGAGGAGTCCCGGGGGCGACCGACGGCAAAGTGTAGCCGTGGCCCAGGCCACGTCGTGCACCACCGTGCCCGGCGGGGCGCGCACCGCCACACCCTCTCGGACCAGGTCGTGCGGGCCCGGCGCGCGGCGGCGGCGTGGCCACGCGGCGCGCGACCGCTCAGTCGTCGAAGAGCGCCGTGTCGGCCACCGCGGCGGGTGCGGCCAGGCCGAGGTGGTGCCAGGCCGCGCGGGTGGCGATGCGCCCGCGGGGGGTCCGGGCCAGGAAGCCGTTGCGCACCAGGAAGGGCTCGGCGACCTCCTCGACGGTCTCGCGCTCCTCCCCCACGGCCACGGCGAGGGTGGAGACCCCCACGGGGCCGCCGCCGAAGCGGCGGCACAGCGCGTCGAGCACGGCCCGGTCGAGCCGGTCGAGGCCGAGCTCGTCGACCTCGTAGAGGTCGAGCGCCGCGCGCGCCACGTCGAGGGTGACGACGCCGTCGGCGCGGACCTGCGCGAAGTCGCGCACCCGGCGCAGCAGGCGGTTGGCGATGCGCGGGGTGCCGCGCGAGCGCGAGGCGATCTCGCTGGAGCCGTCGGGGCGCAGCTCGACCCCGAGCAGGCCCGCCGAGCGGTGCACGATGCGGTCGAGCTCGTGGGGCTCGTAGTACTCGAGGTGGGCGGTGAAGCCGAAGCGGTCACGCAGCGGGCCGGGCAGCAGCCCGGCACGGGTGGTCGCGCCGACGAGGGTGAAGGGCGGGATCTCGAGCGGGATGGCGGTGGCGCCGGGCCCCTTGCCGATGACGACGTCGACGCGGAAGTCCTCCATCGCCATGTAGAGCATCTCCTCCGCCGGGCGCGACATCCGATGGATCTCGTCGACGAAGAGGACCTCGCCCTCGTTCATCCCCGACAAGATCGCGGCCAGATCGCCGGCGTGGGTGATGGCCGGGCCGCTGGTCAGGCGCAGCGGTGCGGTCATCTCGTGGGCGATGATCATGGCCAGCGTGGTCTTGCCGAGACCCGGCGGGCCCGACAGCAGCACGTGGTCGGGCGAGCGCCCGCGCATCCGCGCCGCCTCCAGCACCAGGCCCAGCTGGTCGCGCACCCGGGCCTGCCCGACGACCTCGTCGAGGCTGCGCGGTCGCAGCGCGGCCTCGACCGCACGCTCGTCGCCCTCGGCCTCGGCGGCGGTCAGGGACCCGAAGTAGGCGTCCTCGGCGGCCGCGAGGTCCTCCTCGCGCACGTCAGGCCCTGCTCAGCGAGCGCAGCGCGGCGCGCAGGAGCGCCGCGACGTCGGGCACCGGCCCCGCCTCGGGGGCCACGGCGTCGACGGCCTTCTCGGCGTCCTTCGCCGACCAGCCCAGACCGACCAGACCGGTCGCCACCTGCTCACGCCACGGCTCGGCCGAGGCGGCGGCTGGCGCCGAGCGACCGCCGACGGGCGCGCCGAGGCGGTCTTTGAGCTCCAGGATGATCCGCTGCGCGCCCTTCTGCCCGATGCCGGGCACGCGCGTGAGGGTCTTGACGTCCTCGGCCGAGACTGCGCGGCGCAGGTCGTCGGGCGCGAGCACGGCCAGCACCGCCTGGGCCAGCTTGGGACCGACGCCGGAGGCGGTCTGCACGAGTTCGAAGCAGGCCTTCTCGTCGTCGTCGAGGAAGCCGAAGAGCGTCAGGGAGTCCTCGCGCACCACCATGCTGGTGGGCAGGGTCGCCGGCTGCCCCACGCGCAGCGACGCCAGGGTGCCGGGGGTGCAGAGCAGCTCGAGCCCCACGCCGCCCACCTCGAGGACGGCGCTGGACAGGCCCACCGTGGCCACCTGGCCGTGCACGAACGCGATCACCTGCTGCTCCTCCCGGCCGCGACCTCGGCGGCCTGCTCCAACGCGCGCCTGCGCGCCTGCTGCTGGACGGCCCGCTGGGCCCTGACCTGGGCGTCGACCTGCGCCTGCCGGTGGGCGCGCGCGCCGCTGGCCCCGACGGCGGCGTCGAGGCGCTGCTGGGCCCCGCCGCGCCAGATGTGGGTGATGGCCAGGGCCAGGGCGTCGGCCGCGTCGGCCGGCTTCGGCGGCGCGTCGAGGCGCAGGATCCGGGTCACCATCGCCCCGACCTGCTGCTTGTCGGCGCGACCGTTGCCCGAGACCGCGGCCTTGACCTCGCTGGGGGTGTGCAGCGCGATCGGCAGCCCGCGTCGCGCCGCGCACACCATGGCGATCCCGCTGGCCTGCGCCGTGCCCATCACCGTGCTCACGTCGGAGCGGGCGAAGACCCGCTCCACCGCGACGGCGTCGGGTGAGAACTCGTCGAGCCAGGCGTCCACGCCCTTCTCGATGGTGACCAGGCGCTCCGCGACCGGCAGGTGCGAGGAGGTCCGCACCACGTTGACGTCGACGAGGGTCAGCGGGCGGCCCACCGACCCCTCCACCACCCCGAGGCCGCAGCGGGTCAGGCCGGGGTCGATCCCGAGCACCCGCATCGCGCCTCCTGTCCTGCCACCGGGCCTCGGTGGGCCGGCGTCGTGTCGAACATGTGTTCGCAGGCAACGCTACCCACCACGACCGGCCTGGGCCGCGGCGACACGCGGGCCGGGGCCCAGCCTCGGGAGCAGCCTCGGGAGCGGCCTCGGGTCAGGCGTCCTCGAGCTGGGCCATGACGTCGTCGGCCACGCCGAAGTTGGCGTAGAGGTTCTGCACGTCGTCGAGGTCCTCCAGGACGTCGACGAGGCGGAACATCTTGGCCGCGGCGTCCTTGTCGAGCGCGACCTGCATGTCGGGCACGAAGGAGGCGTCGGCGGAGTCGTAGTCGATGCCGGCGCTCTGCAGCGCGGTGCGCACCGCCACCAGGTCGGTGGGCTCGGAGACGACCTCGAAGGCCTCCCCCAGGTCGTTGACGGCGTCGGCGCCGGCCTCGAGGGTCGCCTCGAGCACGTCGTCCTCGGAGACGGTCTTCCCCTCCTGCTGCGCGGGCACCACGACGACGCCCTTGCGGTGGAAGAGGAAGGACACCGAGCCCGGGTCGGCCAGCGAGCCGCCGTTGCGGGTCATGGCGGTGCGGACCTCCATGGCGGCGCGGTTCTTGTTGTCGGTGAGGCACTCGATGAGCATCGCGACGCCGGAGGGGCCGTAGCCCTCGTACATGATCGTCTGGTAGTCGGCGCCGCCGGTCTCCGCACCGGAGCCGCGCTTGACCGCGCGGTCGATGTTGTCGTTGGGCACCGAGGACTTCTTGGCCTTCTGGATGGCGTCGTAGAGCGTCGGGTTGCCGGTGGGGTCACCGCCGCCCATGCGGGCCGCGACCTCGATGTTCTTGATCAGCTTGGCGAACATCTTGCCGCGCTTGGCGTCGATCGCGGCCTTCTTGTGCTTGGTGGTCGCCCACTTGGAGTGCCCCGACATGCGTTCCCTCTTCCCGTCCGTCCACGCCCTGCTCCCGGCGCACCGGGGCGGTCGTGCTTGTCGAAGTGCTGCGCCGGCCGGTCAGGGCTCCCGGACCAGGTCGAGGAACAACCCGTGGATGCGGGTGTCCTCGCCGACCTCGGGGTGGAACGAGGTGGCCATGAGCGGGCCCTGCCGGACCGCGACGATCCTACCCACGGCCGGACCGTGCGCCACACGCGCGAGCACCTCGACGTCGTCGTCGACGGCCTCCACCCAGGGCGCGCGGATGAAGACGGCGTGCACCGGGGAGTCGAGGCCGGCCACGTCGAGCGGGCCCTCGAAGGAGTCGACCTGGCGCCCGAAGGCGTTGCGGCGCACCGTGACGTGCAGCCCGCCGAGGGTCTCCTGCCCGGGCGCGGCGTCCTCGACGCGGTCGGCCAGCATGATCATCCCCGCGCAGGTGCCGAGCACCGGCAGACCCTCGGCGATCCGCTCGCGCAGCGGTCCGAGCAGGTCGAAGACCCTCGCCAGGCGGATCATCGTGGTCGACTCGCCGCCCGGCACGACCAGCGCGTCGACGGCGGCCAGCTCCGCCGCGCGGCGTACGCCGGTCGCCTCGGCCCCCAGCGCCCGCAGCGCGCGGACGTGGTCGACCACGTCGCCCTGGAGGGCGAGGACTCCGATGCGGGGTGACGGCACCGGGCGATCGTAGGGCCGGGCCCGGAGCCCCGCGCGGGCAGGTGGGACCGCGCGGGGCGGGTCAGGTGGTGGAGAAGGTGCTGGTCGCGGTGGTGGCGTTGCCGGCGGCGTCGACGGCACGGACGGTGAGGGTGAAGGCCGCCGCCCCGAAGGTGTTGGGGTAGGCGGACTCGGGCGAGCTCGGCACCCGCCAGGCCGTGCCGCCGACCAGCGTGGCCGGCTGCTGGCCGAGCAGGCAGGTGGCCGAGGCCCACGCCGACCCGTTCCAGCACACCGTGCTCGCACCCAGGCCCGTGCCGCTGCGCCGCTCCAGGCGGTAGGTGACCGCGGTGGTGGCGACGTTGTCCGACGTGGAGCCGCAGGCCACCCCGCCCGCCGGGCAGCCGGCGGCGACCTTGGTCGAGAACGAGCTGGACGAGGAGGACGTGCCGGTGGTCGGGAAGCCCACGGTGAGCGCGGGGGCGACGGTGTCGGAGGAGCCGGCCACCGGCACCGCGACCCGGTCGGACTCCTTGCTCCAGGCGGCGCCGACGGTGGCGACGAGGGAGTAGTAGGCGGTCGCCAGGACGGGCGCGCCCGCGTCGGAGCAGGTCGTGGTGGGGGCCGTGGTGGCGCAGGCCTGCACGCTGGTGCCGCCCGTGGCCGCGCTCCAGCGCAGCACCCGGTACGTGCCGGCCGTGCCGGTGCCCGCCGGCGTGGCCGCCCAGCTCAGGGTCACCGCTCCCGCCAGCGAGCGGCTGCCCACCGGCGACGTCGGCCTGGCGATCGCCCCGCTGGTGAGCTCCCCGCTGGTCGCGGCGGCGGAGTCGGAGAAGGCGGCCAGCGTTGCGCGGGGCGACGCCCCGAGGGCCGCGCCGACGCCCAGCCCCAGCAGGAGCGCGAGCACCACGACCACGGGGCGGCTCACGGGGCGACCTGGCTGGCGACGAGCGCGAGGGAGACCGTGCTCGGCGCGGTCTTCGACTGGAAGGTGTCGGCGGTCTCGAAGGGCAGGGTCACCTTGACGCAGAGCGTGGTGGAGGCGGCGACGTCGAGCCGGGTCGCCGTGGTGGGCGACAGCGGCGTGCCGCCGGAGCACCCCTCGGTGCGGGGGTAGGTCGCGTCGTCTCCGGTCTGCGTCGACCCGGCGAGAACCTCGACCACCAGCGGAGCGGCCAGGTCGCCGGTCTTGGTGGCGCTGGCGCGGAAGGTGAAGGGCGCGTCGCCGGCGTTGCGCACGGTGAGCGTCGCGGCGACGCTCTCGCCCGGCACCATCGTGGCGAGCGCGAGGTTGGTGGCGGCGTAGGCGGTGGGGTTGCCCTGGGCGCCGTCGACGGTGAGGTCGAGGCGCCCCGTGGTGAAGGAGCCGCTGGCCACGGTGTCGGTGTCGCTCCAGAAGGCGAAGGTGCCCTGGCTGCCGGCGCCCAGCACCAGTCCCCCGGCCAGTGCCAGTGCCGCCCAGCCCTTGGTGGCCCGGCCGCGCCGCGGCACCACCGCCCGACGGCGGCCCGTGGGGCGGGTGAGCGCGGGCCGGGACGGCCGCTGGGTCCTGCGGTGCTCAGCCACGGAGCACCACCGTGTCGTCGCGGAAGCCGTTGACGTCCTGGGTCAGGCGGAGCTCGAGGGACACGCGCGACCCCCTGCCCTGGGTGCGGTTGCCGGCCGTGTAGGCCAGGGCGGCGACGACCCGCACGTGCACCAGCCGGCCCGGGCGCAGGTGGTAGGCGAGCACGACCGGGGCGGTGCGCCGCAGCGACCCCTCCACCCGGGCGAGGCTCCGCGTGAGGTCGCGGCTGGGAGCGCCGCGACGGGCACGACCCGCCACCCGCACGCTGAACCGGTCGGCCGCGAGCAGCGGCCTCGCGCCGCGCGAGGCGACCGTGAGGGTCAGGTCGGCCGGCACCGGACCGTCGTTGCGCACCCAGAAGTCCCCCGCGCGCCGCTCCCCCGGCACCCAGCGGACCCCGCGGCCCCACACGGGGCCGTCCCAGGCCGAGGCGAAGGCGCGGTCGCGCGACACGGCGAGGTACGACGACACGTCGGTGTCGCGCAGCGCCGACTCCTCGGCCCGGCTCGCACCCGCCCCGGGCGGCCCGGCTGCCGGGCGCATCGCGACGGTGCTCACCGGCAGCGCGACCAGGACGGCGGCGACGAGCACCGTGCGGAGGCGACGGGCGTGCGACACGGTGGCTCCTCTCCTGGATCGGGCGGGCGGGCGGTCGGTCGGTCGAGCGGTCGGCGGCGCACCCGCGGACGGTCGCGGTGGGCGGTGCAGGTCAGGCGGTGCAGGTCAGGCGGTGCTCAGGTGGGTCGGGCGCGGGCGGCGACCCCGCTCGCGGGCGGCTCCGGTGAACATGGCGCCGGCGTAGGCGAGCAGCCCACCGCCGACGACCCACACCGCGACCTGGCGCTGGTGGCCGGTGAGCAGCGCGTTGACGCGGCCGAGGTGCGGCACGGCGTACCAGACCTCGCCGCGCAGCTGCGCGGCCTCGACGGGCTCGGCGTCGGGCACCGGGTTGGCGTCGCCCTGGGTGGTGAGCAGCCGCCGGCCGGTCAGGTCGTAGGCCACGTCGACGACGCGGTGGGTCACGACCTCGGGCCGCCCGGACTCCAGCTGGAAGGTCACCGGCGTGCCCGGGCCGATGTCGTCGGCGTCGACGGGCCTCACCACGACGAGGGTCCCCGGCGGGTAGGTCGGGGCCATCGACCCGGTGAGCACCGTGTAGGGCGTCGCCCCGACCACCCGTGGCACGACGACCCCGGCCGCGACGACCGCCGCGACCGCGAGCAGCACGGTCCAGGCGGCGACCTGCCCCGCCCAGCCCCGCGCTGTGCCGCGGCTACGGCTGCGGCTGCGGCTGCGGCTGCGGCTGCGGCTGCGGCTGCTCATCAGGCCGGGTTGGGGTTGTCCTGCACCAGGGACACCGTGAGCGCGTCGACCGCGGCGATGAGGTTCTGCGTGTCGTTGGCGTTCTTGGTGGTGGCGTCGCCGTAGGGGAACGAGACCGTGATGGCCGCGCTCAGCGTGTCGTTGTCGTTCGAGCGGGTCAGCTTGCCCGCGGTGAACCCGCTGGTGGTGGTGTAGGTCGCCGCCGCGGTGGCGTCGAGGGTGGACGTGCCCGGGTCCGACGACGTCTTGCGCACCGGGATCACCGCGGGCAGGGTCGGCGTGGCCGACAGGTTGTCGCCCTTGGCCCGCACCGTGAAGGTGCAGGTCTTCGTGATCTTGTCCCCCGGGACGATGGCGGTCACCACGGTTCCCGCCTTGGCGTTGCCGGGGGCGTAGGTCCAGCTCGTCGCGCACGCGCCGTCGGTCAGCTTGATCTCGCCGCTGGCGAAGGACCCGGGCTGGACGACGTCGTTGTCGGTCCAGTAGGCCAGCGAGCCGGCGCCCCCGAGCAGCAGCACGGCGGCGGTGGACGCCGCGAGGGCACCCTTGGTGGTCTTGTTCATGAGGGGCTCCGGTCGGTGGGTGGCGGGCAAGACACCTCCTCAACGGGCCCGTCGCGCCGGGGTCATGGCCCTCCGACGGAGATGGTCATGACGGGTCAGGGGTTCTGCCCGACCGGCGCCGCACCGGCCCGGACGGACTACTCACCGGCTTCCGTGCGGGCCAGGACGGGACTCGGGTGCGGTGGCGCGGGTCAGCCGCAGAGACTCACGACGACGAAGGTGTAGGTGCGGGTGGTCGAGGGAACCGAGGACCAGGTCACCGACGGGTAGGCGACGTGGGCCCGCACCCAGGCCGTGCCCCCGCTGAGCAGACCCACGAGGTCCACCGAGGTGCCGGTCGTGGTGACCGATCCGGCTCCGCCGTCGTAGGACACCGTGTAGCTCGTCGCGCCCGCCACCGGGGACCAGGTGAACCGCACGCTGCCGAGGCCCAGACCGGTGCAGGTGAACGTGGCCGGCGCCGGCACGGTGCCTGCGCTCAGGATGGTGCCGCCGACGCCGACGGTGTCGGTCCAGGGGGCGGCCCGCGCCGGCGCCGGCTGCAGGCCGGCGGCGAGCGCGAGCGCCGCCAGCGTGGCGTGCGCCGCGGCGCGGGCCCGGCCGGGCGGGCGTGGGTCGTCCCGGTGCCGCGGGGTCACGACAGGTCCGAGGAGGCCGTGAAGGTGAGGGTCACCGCCGTCGTGGCGCCCTGCAGGCCGCTGGCCGCGTTGCCGGGCAGGGTGAGCTGCACGCACACCTTCTCCGTGGTGGCGGGGGCCAGGGTGCGACCGGTCCCGACCAGCGCCCCGTTGAGCGCGGAGCCCGCGCCGGCCAGGGCGGTGCCGGCGCAGGTGGTGGTCGGGGCGCTGCCGGTGACCGTGGTGTCGCCGGTGACCTTGACCACCAGCGTCGCGGCCAGGCCCTTGCCGTCGCCGTTGGTCGCGGTCGACGTGGCGGTCCAGCGCAGCGGAGCGGTGCCCGCGTTGCGCACGGTGAGCACCGCCGCGACGCTGCCCCCGGGCACCATCGCCCCCACCGACAGCGAGGTGTAGCCGGTCACGGCGTTGCTGCCGTCGACGGTCAAGTCGATGCTCCCCGCGGTGACGGTGGCGCCGCTGACCGGCACCTCGTCGGTCCACGCCGCCCACGTGCCGGTGGTCGCGACGCAGGCCACGACCGCGAGACCGAGCGCCGCCCGCACCCGCAGCGACCGCAGCGGCCGGGGCACCCCGCCGCGGGCGGGGGTCGCGCGGTGGCTAGGCATCGGCGCGCTCGCGGGGGTGCTCGACCGGGGCCCGGTGCCGCCCCGGTGCGACGGGGGTGCGCCGCGACGACGCGGCGCGGTGCTCCCGCACCGCCCGGGCGTACGCCGAGGCGGCGTAGGACAGCAGCAGGCCGGCCAGGACGAGGCCGGCCAGCCGCCGCTGCTCCCCGCTGAGCAGCCGCCCGACGTGGCCGAGGTGCGGCACGGCGTACCAGAGCCGTCCGCGCACCTGCTCGGGCCGCACGGCGACGGGGTCGGCGACGTCGTTGGCGTCGCCCCGGGTGGTGAAGCGCAGCTCGCCCGCCCCGTCGACCCCGACGGCCACGATGCGGTGGGTGACGACGGCGGGCTCGTCGCTGCGCAGCTGGTAGGTGACGACGTCGCCGGTGCGCAGCGCGCCGGTCTCGGCCGGCCGCACCACGACCAGGGTGCCCGGCGGCAGCCCGGGCCGCATCGAGCCGGTGAGCACGGTGTAGGCCGAGCCGCCTGCGAGACGCGGCACGACCAGCCCCACGGTCAGCGCTGCGAGCGCGAGCAGCGTCGCCGCCCAGGCCGCGACCCGGGCGACGCGACGGACCCACGTCAGGACGCGCACGGCCTCAGCCGGAGTGGTCCTGGGTCGCGGTGACCGTGATGTCCTCGAGCGTCGCCTGCAGCCCGGCGGTCGGCACGTTGCTGGCGTTGTCGGACCCCAGCGGGAAGGACACCGTCACCACCGCGGTGACGACGTCGCCGTCCTGCACCGCCACCCCGCCGGCCTCCGGGTCGACGGGGACGCCGCCGACGGTGTAGGCGGTGGAGACCACGAGGTCGTCGACCAGCGCGTTGGTCTCGGTCACGACGGGGTCGGAGGTCTCGAAGGTCGCCGACAGGTGCTCACCCGCGGCGTCGAGGGTGAAGGTGCAGCGGTGGCTGAGCTCGTCGCCGGGCACGATCAGCTGGGTCGTGAACGCAGCGCCCCCGTCGAGCTCCCACGGGTCGCAGACCGGGTCGGTGAGGTCGAGGTAGCCGCTGGTGGAGCCGGTGCCGGGGAGGTCCTCGGCATCGGTCCACACCGCGAGCGTGCCGGCGCCCCCGAGCAGCAGCACGACGCCTGCGCCCGCGGCGAGTGATCCCTTGACGATGGTGCGCACGTCGACGCCCTCCTGGCTCCGGCAGCGCCCTGGCGGCAGCCGGCTCCCCGTGCCCATCGGTCGGCGCGGCGCCCGTCGGAGGCTTCCGCGCGTCGATGACCCGTCCGTCCACCCGGTCCACCCGGTCGGGGCCGGGCATGGCCCGGACGGGCCCGCCCGTCGGTGCGCGGTGCGGGTCGTGGCATGGCCCGGACGGGCCCGCCCGTCCGTGCGCCGCCGGGGGCGTACGCCGCGTGGCAGGCTGACGCCATGACCCGGGCCAGCGTCGTCGTCGCGGCGCTGCTCCTCGCCCCCGTCCTCGGGCTCGGCGCCTGCACCGACCCCGGCGCTCCGCACAGGGCCCCCTCACTCCCGGCGGACCCGTCGGTCGCCACCGCCCCCGCCGACACCGATGCACCCACCGCCGGGTCCGACGCCGGGTCCGACGCCGGCGACGCCACGGCGGGCCCCGGTGCGCCCGGCGGCGGCACGGCCGCGGAGTCGGCGTACCTGGCGTGGCTGGGGGCGCTCGCGGCGCGCGACGCCGCCGGGGCCTGTGCGCGGCAGGCGCCCGAGCTGACGATCGAGCTGCGCGGCAGGGCGATCCTGCTGGGTCGTGCCGGCCTCGGCGACCCCTGCACCGGCTTCGTCGGGGTGCTGTGGGACGAGCCGACCGAGACCCTCGCGACCGACGTCGCCGGTCTCGAGGTCACCTCGGCCACCGCGGAGCGGACCGTGCTGGCGGTCGACCTGCCCGGCCGCGACCAGACGGTGACGATGACCTACGACGACGCGAGGTGGCGGGTGCTCGCCACCGTGGCCCGCGGCGGCGGGGCCGTCGACGACGCCGTCACCGCGCGGTGGGTCGCGGCGTGGTGCGACCTCGAGGTCGGGTCGCCGTCGGGCGTCGTGGTGGACCTCATGGGCGAGCCGTCGGGCCGCTACACCGTCGCCGACGGCGGCGAGCCGCAGCTCTACTGGGCGGCCGCGCCCTACGACTTCCGCGCCTACCTCGACACCACGGGCCGGGTGCTCGACCTGGTCGGCGACTACGACGCCCTCACGGCCCGTGACCGGGCGCTCCTGCCCTGCCCCGAGCTGCGCTGAGCCCTGCGGTGACGCGCGGCGTCGGCCGAGCCGGCGCCGGGCCGGGCGACCCGCCGGCCCGTCAGGGCGCGGCGGGCCCGGGCGTCACCAGCCGCGCTCGGCCAGGCGGTGCGGCTGCGGGATCTCGTCGACGTTGAGGCCGACCATCGCCTCGCCCAGGCCGCGCGAGACCTTGGCGACCACGTCGGGGTCGTCGTAGAAGGTCGTGGCCTTGACGATGGCCTCGGCACGCTGCTGGGGGTTGCCGGACTTGAAGATGCCCGAACCCACGAAGACGCCCTCGGCGCCGAGCTGCATCATCATCGCGGCGTCGGCCGGGGTGGCGATGCCGCCGGCGGTGAAGAGCACCACGGGCAGCGAGCCGCGCTCGGCGACCTCCTTGACCAGGTCGTAGGGCGCCTGGAGCTCCTTGGCGGCGACGTAGAGCTCGTCGGGCAGCAGCGAGGAGAGCCGGCGGATCTCGCCGCCGATGGTGCGCATGTGCATGACGGCGTTGGAGACGTCGCCGGTGCCGGCCTCGCCCTTGGAGCGGATCATGGCCGCGCCCTCGGCGATGCGGCGCAGCGCCTCGCCCAGGTTGGTGGCGCCGCAGACGAAGGGGGCGGTGAACTGCCACTTGTCGATGTGGTTGGCGTAGTCGGCCGGGGTCAGCACCTCGGACTCGTCGATGTAGTCGACCCCGAGGCTCTGCAGCACCTGCGCCTCGGCGAAGTGGCCGATGCGGGCCTTGGCCATGACGGGGATCGAGACGGTCTCGATGATCGAGTCGATCATGTCGGGGTCGCTCATCCGGCTCACGCCGCCCTGGGCGCGGATGTCGGCGGGCACCCGCTCGAGGGCCATGACGGCCACGGCGCCGGCGTCCTCGGCGATCTTCGCCTGCTCGGCGGTGACGACGTCCATGATCACGCCGCCCTTGAGCATGTCGGCCATGCCGCGCTTGACGCGGGTGGTGCCGGTGCCGGTGGTCTCGGACGGGGTGCCAGCGGTGTCAGCCATGGGTCGAATTCTACGGCCGTTTACCTGCCCGACCCATTCGACGAGAGGGTCCTCACACCTCGGCGAGCGCCTGCTGGCGCACGACCCAGATCCGCTGCACCACGGTGACCGTGCTGGCCACGGCGAGGGCCCACAGCACCACGTGCAGCAGGATCGGGGCGTCGAAGATCGCGCTCAGCCCGGTCATCACCAGGATGGCCACGAGACGGTCGGCGCGCTCGGCGATGCCGACCTTCGCGGTGAAGCCGAGGCCCTCGGCCTTGGCGCGGGCGTAGGAGGTCACCGCCCCCATGAGGAGGCAGACCAGGCACAGCACGAGGTAGAGCGTGCTGTCGCCCGGGCCCGCGAAGTAGAGCGAGAGCCCGATGAAGATGGCGCCGTCGCCGATGCGGTCGAGCGTGGAGTCGAGGAAGGCGCCGAACTTGCTGCTCTTGCCCTGCGACCGGGCCATGTAGCCGTCGATGAGGTCGCTGAAGACGAAGGCGGTCGCCACCAGCACACCGGTGAGCAGCATGCCCTGGGGGAAGAAGACGAGGGCGCCGGCGCTGAGCCCGAGGGTGCCGACGAGGGTCACGACGTCGGCGCTCACCCCGAGGCGGATCAGGAGGTGGGCGACGGGGGCGATGACCTTCGTCCAGAAGGCGCGGAAACGTTCCATCATGGCGGGAGCAGGCTAGCGGCCCGGCGCCGCGCCGCCGGCACCCGCCTCGGCCAGGCGCTCGCAGACCTCGGCCACCGCGCTCGGAGCGCCGGCGACGTACCAGCGCCGGCCCGCGGCCTCGACGTGGCGCGCGACGCCCCCGACCCCGCGCAGGAGCGCCTCGCCGGGCAGCCGGTCCCAGTCGGGCACGGAGTGCTGCACGACCACGTCGACGACGCCGCCGGCGGCCAGCGCGGCGTCCATCGACCCCGACCCGAGCATCCGCACCGTCGCCGCCGGCGCCAGGGCGTGGCCCCAGGCCAGGCCGGCCGGGGTGGCGTGGGTAGGGGGGTGGCGGTAGGTCGCCACGCAGGCCTGGTCGAGGGTGCGGTCGACCACCGGGTCGAGCGCCACGCCGTCGCGGGTGCTCGGCAGGGCCGGGCCGCCGACCCAGGTCGTGTCGTCGTGGGGGTGGTGCACCGCCCCCAGCAGGGCGGCGTCGAGGCGCGAGGGGTCGCCCTCGACCAGGGCCAGGGCCGAGCACCACCCGGTGAGACCGCGCACGAAGTTGTAGGTGCCGTCGACGGGGTCGACCACCCAGGTGCGGCCGCTGCGCGAGACCCGCTCGGCGCCCTCCTCCCCCAGCACGCCGTCGTCGGGGCGCAGCGCGGCGAGCCGCTCGAGCACCAGCCGCTCCGCGGCGTGGTCGGCCGCGGTGACGACGTCGGAGACCGACGTCTTGCGGGTCGTGTCGAGGGCTCCGGCACCGCGCATGCGCAGCGCCAAGCGCCCCGCGTCGCGCACGAGCGCGACGGCCAGCTCCACGTCGGCGGGGTCGGGACGCCGGTCGCGCGGCGCGGGAGGGGCCACGGCTCAGGAGGGCCAGGCGTCGGTGAGCAGCGCGCGGGTCTGGCCGAGCAGCTCGGGCAGGGTCTTGGTGCGCCCGATGATCGGCATGAAGTTCTGGTCGCCGGGCCAGCGCGGCACGACGTGCTGGTGCAGGTGGGCCGCGATGCCGGCCCCGGCGATCTCGCCCTGGTTCATGCCGATGTTGAAGCCGCCCGCCCCGGAGACCGAGCGCACCACGCGCATGGCCGTGCGGGTCAGGTCGGCGATCTCCGCGGCCTCCTCGTCGGTGGTCTCGGTGTAGTCGGCGATGTGGCGGTAGGGACACACCATCAGGTGGCCCGGCGCGTAGGGGTAGAGGTTGAGCAGCACGAAGCTCAGCCGGCCGCGGTGCACCACGAGGCTGTCCTCGTCGGGCAGCGAGGGGATCCGGCAGAAGGGGCACTCCCCCGACGTCGCGTCGGCCGGCTTGTTCTCCCCGCGGATGTAGGCCATCCGGTGGGGTGTCCACAGCCGGTCGAGGCCGTCGGGCTCGCCGATGCCGTCCTGCACCAGGACCGCCTCGTCCTCGGCTCCTCGGCCGTTCACCGCGGGCCCTCGACCCGGGCGGGCGGGAGGTCGACGAGGTCGCTGGTCTCGACCCTCGCCGCCGCGTCGACGGCGGCGGAGGCCTGCTCGAGCAGCTGCTCGATGGGCTGGTCGGAGCGCAGCTCCAGCCCCAGGCTCCGGGCGTGGCCCTGGAGGATGAACCACACCGAGTCGGTCGTCAGCGCGACCAGCAGCGGGGCGGGCGGGGTCTGCTCGGGCTTGGCCATCCAGCGGCGCACGGCGCCGAAGACCGCGCCCACCAGGCCGAAGACCAGCGGGTCGAGGGCGGCGCGCTCGTCCTCGCTGACCTCGAGGTCGAGCAGGTCGACCGCGGTGGTGATCACCTCGACCACCTGGGCGGCGATCCGCTCGATGCCCTGCTGGAGCGGGCCGGAGCCGTCGAGGGAGGTGTCCTGCTCGGCCACGTGGTGCAGCGCGGGGTGGGTGGTGGCCCAGTCGACGTAGGTCCGCACGACGCGGCCGACGATCTCGGGGATGGTGCCGTCGAGGGTGACGGCGGGCAGCAGCTCGGCGGCCAGCCCCTCGACGATCGCGGTCTGCACGGCCCGGTCGAGGTCGGCGCGGTCGGCGAAGTGGCGGTAGATGACGGTGCGGCTGAGGCCGGCCTGCTCGGCGTACTGCTGCACGTGGACCTCGGCGCCGGGCTCACCGGCCTCGATCACCGCGAGGGCGGCGTCGATGATCTGCTGGCGCCGCTCCTGGTTGTGGCGGTCCCAGCGCGCCTGGCGCCCGTCGGGGCGGCCGCGCTCGGTCGACGCCATCCCCACCCCGTCCCGTGCGCCCGTCGGCGCGTCGCTGTCGCTGTGCTGACAACCCTAACCCGTGGCACCGGCGTACTGTCGATCGCACGGGGCCATCCAGGCCCTCCACCAGAGGAACCGCCATGAGCGACAAGTCCCCGCGCCAAGCCCTGTCGAAGAAGTCCGGGAAGTCCCTCAAGGAGAAGCGCGGAGCCAAGCGCGACAAGGCGGCCGACGCCGCGACGAGCGGGGTGGAGAAACTCACCGACCGCAAGCGCTGAGCCCAGCGCCGACCGCGCGCCCGGGCTCGGTCGGGCTCGGTCGGGCTCGCGCGCTCAGGCCCTGCTCGAGGTCCGTACGCCGAGCAGGGTCCGCCGGCGCGGCCGGGCGTCCGCCGCCTGCGCCGCGATCCGGTGCATCTCCGCGACGTCGACGACCTTGGTCCGGGGGCGCCCCGCGGCGGCACCGCGGCGGCGCTCCTCGGCGTCGATCGCGCGCCACCCGGCGAGGTCGACCACCGCGACACCGCGCTCCCGCAGCACCCGGGCCAGGTCGCCCCGGTGCGACCGCGGCCCCCCGACGGACCCGTCGGGCGCCGCGACGAGGCCGGCGTCGAGGTCGTCGAGCAGGGTCGACACCGTCTCCTGGGCGTCGGCCTTGTTGGTGCCGATGAAGCCGCTGGGGCCGCGCTTGGCCCAGCCGGCGACGTAGACGCCGGGGACGACCCGTCCGGCGGTGTGCGGCACGGTGCCGGTGGCGGCGTCGTGGGGCAGGCCGTCGACGGGCTCGCCGTGGTATCCCACCGAGCGCAGCACCAGCCCGACGGGCAGCACCTCGGTCTCGCCGGTGGACCGCGCGCGCAGCACCCCGGTGGCGTCGGCGACCAGCTCGTTGCGCACCAGCTCGATCCCGCCCACCCGTCCGTCGGGTCCGGCGAGCAGCCGCGTCGGCGAGGTGAGGAAGCGCAGCACGATCGTGCGCAGCGCCGGGTCGGGGGTGCGGGAGGCGAGCTCGGCGAGCACCTGGCGGCGCAGGTCGCCCTCGACCCCTGGCGCGTCGCCCTGGCTCAGGGCCGCACCCCGGGTGTCGACCACGACGTTGACGCCGCGCAGCGCGGCCAGGCCGACCAGCTCGGGCAGGGTGAAGGCCGCCTGGTCGGGGCCGCGGCGCCCGAGCACGACCACCTCGCGCACCCCGCTGCCGGCGAGCACCGCCCACGGCACCCGGGCGAGGTCGGTGCCGGCCAGCTCGTCGGGATCGGCGGTCAGCACCCGGGCGACGTCGAGGGCGACGTTGCCGTTGCCCACCACCACCGCGCGCTCGTGGCCGAGGTCGACCGCGAGGTCCTGCTTGTCGGGGTGGCCGTTGTACCAGCCGACGAGGTCGGTGGCCGACAGCGATCCGGGCAGGTCCTCCCCCGGCACGCCCAGCGCCTTGTCGCTGGCCGCGCCGACGGCGTAGACGACGGCGTCGTAGTGCGCCACCAGCTCGGCGTGGGTGACCGCGGCCCCCGGGCCCTCACCGACCTCCACGCCCAGCAGGTACCGGAAACCGGGCTCGGCCTCGATGGCGGCGAAGAGGGTGGTGGCCCGCTTGGTGTGCTGGTGGTCGGGCGCGACGCCGGCGCGCACGAGGCCGTAGGGGGTGGGCAGCCGGTCGAGCACGTCGACGCGCGTCTCCGGGTGGCGCAGCAGCTCGTCGGCGACGTAGAGCCCCGCGGGCCCCGCGCCGACGACGGCCACGCGCACCGGCCGCGGCCGCTTCATCCGGCGCTGCTCGGCCACCACGGCCAGGGGCGTGCGGTCGGCGTGGGGGAAGACGTCGAAGTAGGCGGCGTTGATGTCGAGGAACGGCAGCTCCGCCTCGCTCAGCCTGGTGTGCGGCTTGATCGCGTCGACGGGGCAGGCCGTCGCGCACGCCCCGCAGTCGACGCAGGAGTCGGCGTCGACGTAGAGCATCTCGGCCGTCGCGAAGCCGGGCTCGCCCGGGGCGGGGTGGATGCAGTTGACCGGGCAGGCCACGACGCACGAGGCGTCGCTGCAGCACGACTGGGTGACGACGTAGGGCACGGGAGGGGTCCGCTCGGTCGGGTGCCGGCCGGGGTCGGCCGGGGTCGGCTGGGCTGGGGCGGGGCTCGGTGGCGGCTCAGGCGGCAGCCGAGGCGACCTCGCTGCGGAAGCGGCTGGGGCGGCCGTCGATCCCCATCCAGCGCCAGACCAGGCGCGAGACGCGGTTCATCATCCCGGTCTCCTCGGCGAGCATGCGCACGTCGCCGAAGAGGTCGCGCAGGAACTTCCGCGACTCCGGCTCGCGCCAGTAGAGGTCCTTGACCACCTGGCGCGGGATGCCGAGGTCGCGCTGCATCCGGCGACTGGGCACGAGGATCTCGTCGCACAGCACCCGCATCACGACCGGCACCAGCACCGACAGCACCGCGCGCTGGCGGCGGGTGAGCTTGGGCGCCTGGTGCTCGAGGTACTGGTGGGCGAAGCCGATGTGGCGGGCCTCCTCGGCGACGTGGATCTGCATGATCCGCTGGAGCAGCGGGTGCATGTCGTCGCCCGCGCGCAGCACCGACTTCTGCACGTGGTCGATCGGCTCCTCGCCGGCGAGCACGCCGTAGAAGAAACCGAACGGCACCCAGCGCGCGGCCAGCGGCAGGAAGGGGCCGGCCATCCGGAAGAGCAGGCGCCCGCCGGGGACGTCCTGGCCCGAGCGGTTGACGAACTCCTGGAACATCTGGGTGTGGTGGCACTCCTCGGTCGCCTCGTGGGTGGAGTAGCGGAACTCCGCCGAGCGGTTCGGGAGGTTGAAGGCGAAGTTCATCAGGCCGCTGATGAGGATCTGCTCGAACTGCAGGCCGACCTTGCAGATGTTGGCCTGGCGGTAGAGGCCGACGCGGATCTGCTCCTCCAGCGGCAGCGAGCGGTACCAGTCGGTGCCACCGAGCACGTCGACGCTGGGCAGGACCCAGCGCGGGTCGTCGAGACGGATGGCGTGGTCGGGGTCGTCCCAGGCGATGTCGAGGAAGGCATCGAAGTGCTGGTGCACCGAGGCCTCGGAGAGGGTGCGGAGCCGCTGCTCGTAGGCCCGGGTGCGCTCGGCGCGCACCGCCGCGTCGTCGGCGGAGGCCGTCGCACGGACCGGGGCGGCGGTGTCGTGGAGCGTGGGGGTCGCGGTCATCTCGCACCTCGTCGTGGCGTCGTCGTCGTGGCCGGAGCCCCGCTGCTGCGGGGCTCGTGCTGCAGTTCCACGGACGTTAGTGCGACACCGTGTCGGTGTAAATGGTGAGCGCGACACCACGTCACACTTACCCGTCGGTAACCACCGGAGGGGTGAGGGCGCCACGTCGTCGCGCCGGGCGCCGGCGCGTCAGTAGCGGTGGAACCAGCGACCCAGGTCGAGGTGCACGTCGCCGCAGGTGACGTTCTGGTCGCGGGAGGCCTCCACCCACTGGCCCATCACCGGCTCACCGCCCTGGATCACCCAGTCGTCGCCGCAGCGCGAGGCGGCCTCGGCGCGCGAGGTCTGGCCGGCGGCGCGCCACTCGGGCAGGCCGAGCTCCAGGGGGCCGACGACCTGCTCCCACAGCAGCGGGGTGGAGTACACCCCGATCCGGTAGCCGGCGTCGGTGTAGCCGCGGGCGACGCCCTGCACCACCGCGGCGTTGGCGGTGGGGTCGCTGCTCCACTCGAAGTCGGGCACCGGCTCGACGTCGATCCAGACCACCGGGGTCTCCAGGCCGGCGGCGCGCATCGACGCGACGTTGTAGCGCGCCTGCTGGTAGCCGGCGTTGGCCAGCCGCCCCAGCCGCGAGCCGGCCGGGTAGGGGCCGTCGGCGCCGTGGGTCTCCTGCTCGGCGGCGCTGGGGAAGGACGACACGGCGTAGGCCGAGACCAGCAGGTCGCGCTCGCGCGACTCGGCCACCTGGTCGGCCAGGCAGGGGTTGGCCACGAAGCCGGGGCCGTTGGTCAGCCCGATCACGACGTAGCGCGCCTCCGGCAGCGGCGGGGGCAGCCCCAGCGTGCGCTTCTCGGGGATGCCGAGGCCCCGGGGGCACTGCGGCCAGCTGATGTCGCCGCCGAGCACCGGCCCGTCGAAGGCCGGGATGCGGCGCTCCTGCGCCCGGGCCTCACCCTCGGCGAGCGCCGCGAGGTCCTCGAGGTCCTGCGGGTCGGGGGCGTCGGGGTCGACGCGGCCGCCGGCGGCGCCGGGGTCCTGCGGCGAGGCCGAGCGCGGCGGCTCCACCAGCGGTGGCTCGCCCGCGGCCACGCGTTGCTCGGCCTGCTCGCGCGGTGCGACGTCGCCGCCCGAGCCACCGGCCCCGCCCGCGCAGGCGCTCAACGCCAGGAGCGCGGCCAGCGCCGTGGGCGCCGCGGCCGACCGGACGGCCGTGCAGCCCGACGTACGCCGGCCCCGGGCGGCCCGCTCCCCCACGTCCCGGCCAAAGACCCGGCCCACGACGCCCGCCTCAGACCTGCTCGCGCGACTCCACGGCGGCCGCGACGCGCGCGATCGCCTCCTCGAGCGGCACGCCGTTGTCCTGGCGGCCGTCGCGGTAGCGGAAGGAGACGGCGCCCGCGGCGAGGTCGTCGTCGCCCGCGATCATCATGAACGGCACCTTCTGCAGCTGGGCGTTGCGGATCTTCTTCTGCATCCGGTCGTCGGAGTCGTCGACCTCGACGCGCAGGCCCTGGGTGCGCATGCGGCGGGCCACGTCGTGCAGGTAGTCGGCGTGGCGCTCCGCGATGGGGATGGCCTGCACCTGCACGGGGGCCAGCCACGGGGGGAAGGCGCCGGCGTAGTGCTCGACGAGCACGCCGAGGAAGCGCTCGATCGAGCCGAACTTCGCGGAGTGGATCATCACCGGCTGCTGGCGCGAGCCGTCGGGGGCGACGTAGGTGAGGTTGAAGCGGTCGGGCGAGGGCTGGTTGAAGTCGTACTGCACCGTGCCCATCTGCCAGGTGCGGCCGATGGCGTCCTTGGCCTGCACCGAGACCTTGGGGCCGTAGAACGCGGCGCCGCCCGGGTCGGGCACGAGCTCGAGGCCCGACTCGGTGGCGACCTGCTCGAGCACGGCGGTGGCCGCGGCCCAGTCCTCGTCGGAGCCGACGAACTTGTCGGGCTTCGAGTCGTCGCGCGTCGACAGCTCGAGGTAGAAGTCGTCGAGGCCGAAGTCGCGCAGCACGCTGAGCATGAAGTCGAGCAGGTGCTTGACCTCGCCCGGGGCCTGCTCGGGGGTGCAGTAGGAGTGGGAGTCGTCCTGGGCGAAGCCGCGCACGCGGGTCAGGCCGTGCACGACGCCGGACTTCTCGTGGCGGTAGACCGAGCCGAACTCGAAGAGCCGCAGCGGCAGCTCGCGGTAGGAGCGCTGGCGGGCGTCGAAGATCAGGTTGTGCATCGGGCAGTTCATCGCCTTGAGGCGGTAGTCCATGCCGTCGACGTCGAGCGCGGGGAACATGCCCTCGCCGTAGTAGGGCAGGTGGCCCGAGGTGTGGAAGAGCCCCTCCTTGGCGATGTGGGGGGTGCCGACGTACTCGAAGCCCTCCTCGATGTGGCGCAGGCGGACGTAGTCCTCCATCTCGCGCTTGATCACGCCGCCGCGCGGGTGGAAGACGGGCAGGCCCGAGCCGATCTCGTCGGGGAAGGAGAAAAGGTCGAGCTCGCGGCCGAGCTTGCGGTGGTCGCGGCGCTCGGCCTCCTCGAGGCGGTGCAGGTGCTCCTCGAGGGCCTCCTTGGTCTCCCAGGCGGTGCCGTAGATGCGCTGGAGCTGCTTGTTCTTCTCATCGCCGCGCCAGTAGGCGGCCGCCGAGCGCATCAGCTTGAAGGCGGGGATGCGCTTGGTGGTCGGCAGGTGCGGGCCGCGGCACAGGTCCGACCACGCCACGTCGCCGTTGCGGCGCACGTTGTCGTAGATCGTCAGCTCGCCGGCGCCGACCTCGACGCTGGCGCCCTCGGCGGCGTCGTCGCTGCGCCCGGATCCCTTGAGGCCGATCAGCTCGATCTTGTAGGGCTCCTCGGCCAGCTCGCTGAGCGCGTCGGCGTCGGTGGTGACGCGGCGGTCGAAGCGCTGGCCCTCCTTGACGATCTTGCGCATCGCGGTCTCGATCTTGGCGAGGTCCTCGGGCACGAAGGGGGTCTCGACGTCGAAGTCGTAGTAGAAGCCGTCGGTGACCGGCGGGCCGATGCCGAGCTTGGCCTCGGGGAAGAGCTGCTGCACGGCCTGGGCCATGACGTGCGCGGTGGAGTGGCGCAGGATGTCGCGGCCGTCGGCGGAGTCGATGGCCACGCCCTCGACCTCGTCGCCCTCGCTCAGCGGGTGGGAGAGGTCCTTGAGCTCGCCCCCGACCCGGGCGGCGATGACCGAGGTGTCGTCGGTGAACAGCTCCCAGGCCTTGGTGCCCGCAGTGACCTCCCGCACCTCACGCTCACCGGCGTGGACGAGGGCGATCTTGAGGTCGGGCACGGGGGTCTCCTGACGGTGGGGCGGCGCCACCGGCCACGGGCCGGCGGGCGGCTCGGACGAGCCGGGTCAAGGGTAACGACAGCGCGGCCCGCACGGCTCCCGGGTTTGTCCGGGGCCGTGCGGGCCGCGCTCGTCGTACGCCGCCTCCGCCCGCGCACCGGCCGACGTCGGGGCGTGGCGGGTGGCGCGCGTAGTGCGGGAGGGTCAGTCCATGTCGCGGTAGCGCTTCGCCGCGTCGAGCTGCTGGACGAGGAACGCCTCGTCGACGCGGCGACCGCCCTCGGGGTCGAAGCCGCGCTCGCCGGCGTAGAGGTCGGCGTAGGCCGCGGTGTCGCGCTGGAAGCGCCACCCCTCGCTGAGCGGGCCGGCGTCGTGGGCGTCGTAGCCGAGGCTGTCGAGCACCTCGGTCACCGCCCGCTTGGCCGCGGCGTCGTCGCCGGCGATGGCCAGCACGCTGCGCTCGGGGTCGCCCGAGGGGCGGGCGAGGCGCAGCAGGTGCTCGAAGTAGATGTTGTTGAAGGTCTTCACGACCTGCGACTCCGGCAGGTGGGCCTGGAGCATCTCGGCGGTCGTGGTCGACTCGTCGTCGAGCTCGGCGATGTGGCCGTCGCGCTCGGGGTAGTAGTTGTTGGTGTCGATGACGACCTTGCCGCGCAGCGGCTCGACCGGCACCTCGCGGTAGTTCTTGAGCGGGATGGTCACGACGACGACGTCGCCGGCCTCCGCCGCCTCGGTCGCGGTCGCCGCGCGGGCGTGCTCGCCCAGCTCGGCCACGAGGTCGGAGAGCGTCTCCGGCCCGCGGCTGTTGCTGACGACGACGTCGTGTCCGGCACGCACCGCGAGTCGCGCGACGGTGCTGCCGATGTTGCCTGCTCCGATGAGTCCGATGGTGGTCATGCTGGCTCCAACCCCGCCCGGCCGGCGCTGATTCCGTGGCCGTCGCCACGCCGGTGCCGTGCCGTCGCCGTGCCGGCGCGTGGGCGGACGCGTGGGCGGAGGCGTGGGCGGGGCGTGGGCGGGTCAGTGTGCGGGGGCGTGGGCGGGCGCGGGGGCGGACCGCCTTGGGCCAGCGACGCGGGCGTGCCACGATGGCCGCGCCAGACCGGCACCCGGACGAGGCGCGTCGTACCCGGCCAGCGACAAGACGATGCCCAAGGAGCTCCCCATGTCCTGGATCGTCCTCGTCGTCTCCGGTGTCCTGGAGGCCGTGTGGGCCACCGCCCTCGACCGCAGCGAGGGGTTCACCCGCCTCGGGCCCGCGGCCGTCTTCCTCGTGGCCGCCGCCGCCAGCATGGCCGGCCTCTCCTGGGCCCTGCGCGAGCTGCCCGTCGGCACCGCCTACGCCGTGTGGGTCGGCATCGGCGCCGCCACCACCGCCGGCTGGGCCATGGCCACCGGCGCCGAGCCGGTCTCCGTCGTGCGCGTGCTGCTCCTGCTCGGCATCGTCGGCTGCGTCGCCGGTCTCAAGCTCACCCACTGAGGTCGGTGGCCGGCCCCGCGGGTTTCGCCAGCCGGCTGGCGAAACCCGCACCTGTCGGCCCACGCACGGGGCGACAGGTGCGGGTCCGGGCCGACCGGTGCGACGCGTGGGGCTGGTGGGACCGCACCCGGGCGACCCGGACGCGGCCCGTCCCGACGCCGGACCCGCGCGACCGCCCCGCGGTGGACGTCCTCCCCCGCCCGGAGCACGTCGCGCCGTCGACAGGACGCACGCACCGGGGACGCCGGGGCGTAACCGCTTGCGCGGCGCCTCGTTGGACCCGTGCCGGTGACCGGGGGGACTCACCAGCGGCCGGAGCGGCGGGACACACGTCGCCGCTCCGGCCCACGCGGCGCCGGACGGCCCTGACCGAGCGGCCCAGGAACGCCGCGAGGCCGGCCCCGTGGGGACCGGCCTCGTGCGTGATCTGGTGGGCGATACTGGGTTCGAACCAGTGACCTCTTCGGTGTGAACGAAGCGCGCTACCACTGCGCCAATCGCCCGCGGTGATGCGGCGGAAACGATAACCCATCCCGCGCCGACCCACACATCGGGGCCCATGCGGGCCCGCCCCTGGGGCCTTGCGACCGCTCAGTCGCCCGGTGTGCGGGCCTCCTCGAGCATGCCCTCTTCGCGCTCGCCCCAGGCCTTCTGCGCCGCGCGGGTCACCGGCCCCGGGGCGGGCAGGTCGACGTCGTCCCAGCGCACGACCGACTGCACGTCGCGGGTGGTCGACACCAGGAACACCTCGCTGGCCCCGCGGACGACGTCGATCGGCTCGTCGACCTCGCGGCCGCCGAACCACTCGAGCACCAGCGCCCGCGTCACCCCGGCGAGGCAACCACCGGCCAGCGTGGGGGTGCGCAGCTCGCCGTCGACGACGTAGAAGACGTTGGAGCCCGTGCCCTCGCACAGGTGGCCGGCCAGGTTGGCCACCACGGCCTCGTCGGCACCGCGACGCTGCGCCTCGGCGAGGGCCACCACGTTCTCGGCGTACGACGTGGTCTTCAGCCCGGCCAGCGCGCCGCGCTCGTTGCGCGGCCACGGCACGGTCGCCACGGCCACCTGCGCGGCCGCCGGCGGCATCGGCGCCGCCACGACGACGACGGTGGGCGCCGCGTCGCCGCGACCCGACCCCAGCGGGGCCGGTCCCCCGGTGACGGTGATGCGCAGGCGACCCAGCGCGAGGTGCTCCTCGGCCAGCACCGCCGCGACGCCCCGGCGCACCAGGTCGAGGTCGACCGGCGGCAGCCCGAGGCCGGCGGCGCTCGTGCGCAGGCGCTCCAGGTGGCGCGTCAGCGCGAAGGGACGCCCCTCCACGACCTTGACCGCCTCGAAGACGCCGTCCCCCACGGTGAGGCCGTGGTCGGTGACCCCAACAGCGGGGGCGGTGGGGTCGGGCAGGAGGTGACCGTCGATCCAGGCGCGCATGGCCGCCACTCTAGGAGGGCGCGGGCACCCCGCGACACGGGCCGACGGGGGGGCCGGCGGAGGCTCCCAGGGCCCCGTGACGACCGCCGGACATGCCCCCACAACACGCCCGACACCCGGATTTGGCACGCCTCAGGCGTTGGGTTACTGTTTCACCGCACGCCGACGGGAACGTCGGAAGCAAGCGGACATAGCTCAGTTGGTAGAGCGCAACCTTGCCAAGGTTGAGGTCGCGAGTTCGAGTCTCGTTGTCCGCTCGGAGAGGTCTCTCTCTTGGTTTGACCTCCAGCGGTGGAGTGGCCGAGAGGCGAGGCAACGGACTGCAAATCCGTCTACACGGGTTCAAATCCCGTCTCCACCTCGGGCGATTGGCGCAGCGGTAGCGCGCTTCCTTGACACGGAAGAGGTCACTGGTTCAAACCCAGTATCGCCCACCACAGCTACACCGCAGGTCTGGCCCCGCTCCCTCTCAGGGAGGCGGGGCCTTCTGCTTTCCCGCACGATCGCGACGCGGTCCACCCGGGGTTGGCTTCGAACAGCCACGGACCGGTGCGCGACGTGCGAGCGCCGGTCTCATGGGGTGACAACGTCGAGCAAGATCCGCAGAAACGCACCGACGAGGCCAGCAGCAGGCCCGGGGCCCGCAGCCCCTGTCGCTGGCGCACCCAGCCGACCAGGAGCAGCCCACCGGCCACGGGCAGCACGAGGCCGAGCAGCGCCCACCGGTTGTCGGCCAGGACGACGGCTCGGGAGGCGCGGGCGCACTGCACCCTGGCAGACGGCGACGGACCACGCGGGAGGCCCGACACGCCACGGAGGGTCCCGGCGGCCTCAGCGGGGGCTGAGCAGGCGCGCGGGCACCCACTGCTGCACCAGCACCCACACCCCGGGCGCCCGGCGCTCGGGGCGTACGACGAGCCCCTCCCAGCCGCCCGCGCCGCGCCGCCACTCCACGAGCATCCCGGGCCGGGTCACACCGTCGACGTCGACGGCTCCGGAGACCCAGCAGTGGCGCACGGGACAGTCCTCGACTCCCCCGGCCGTGCCGTGCAGCGCCGAGACGCCCAGCGAGGGCTGGCTCGGGCCGCCGGAGGACCCGGGCGGACGTCGGCCGGGGCGCCCCGGGGGCGCCTCGCCCCGCCGTTGCCGCGCTCCGCTGCTCACCGCCCCATCGTCCCACACGATCGAACACCTGTTCGACGCACGGGAGGGGTCGGGTGGCCGGGGACGGGTCAGTCCTCGGTGGCGAACTCCTCGTTGTGGGTGCCGGGGCGCGGCGCCCACGGCAGCTCCTTGGCCGGACGCACCACCACGAGCCGGTCGCCGCGGGCCAGCCGGGTCACCACCGGGTCGAAGTAGCGGTAGACCTTCTCGTCGCGCACCACGGCGATGACCTGGTCGGGCAGCGACTGCGGCTGCTTGCCGACCTCGTTGACCAGCAGGTCGCGCTCGGCGACCTCGAGGCCGTCGCCGTAGGTCAGCAGGTCCTCCATCACCGAGCCGAGCGTCGGCGACATCGACGACAGGCCCAGCAGGCGGCCCACGGCGTCGGAGGAGGTGATGACGGAGTCGGCGCCCGACTGCTTCATCAGCGGTGCGTTCTCCTGCTCGCGCACGGCCGCGACGATCCAGGCGTCGGGGTTGAGCTGGCGCACGGTGAGGGTGGCCAGCACGTTGGAGTCGTCGCGGTCGGTGGTGATGATGACCTGCTCGGCGGTGGCGCAGCCGGCGCGGCGCAGCACCTCGCGACGCGTGGCGTCCCCGGTGACGACCGCGAGCCCGTCGGCGTGGGCGTCCTGGAGCGCCGCGGGGCTGGGGTCGACCACCACCACGCTCTCGCGGTCGAGGCCGTTGTTGATCAGCGTGTCCACCGCACTGCGGCCCTTCGTGCCGTATCCGATGACGACGACGTGCTTGAGCATGCGCTTCCTCCACCGGGAGACCCGGAACAGCTCGCGGCCCTGCGAGGCGAGGACCTCGAGGGTGGTGCCGATCAGCAGCACCAGGAAGGCGATGCGGGCCGGGGTGATGACGAACGCGTTGACCATGCGCGCGGTCTCCGAGACCGGCGCGATGTCGCCGTAGCCGGTCGTGCTGAGGGTGACGGTCGTGTAGTAGATCGCGTCCTTGAAGTCGACGGCGTAGTTCGACCCGGGGTCGTTGCCGTCGCGGTAGCCCTCGCGGTCGAAGTAGACCAGCAGCACCGTGCCGACCAGGATCGCGGTGGCCAGCAGCAGGCGTCGCCCCAGCTCCCACAGCGGGCTGCGCTGGCGGTCGGGCAGCGAGATCATCCCGCGCTTGCCGCCCGCGGTGGGCTCGGGTACGTCGGGCACGCGCCGAATCTAGTCGACCCGGCCCGCGCCGCCGCCGACCCGCCCCGGCTCGGGGACCGCGGACCCGCGCCGCACCGCACGCAGCGGCTGCGTGGGAGGCGGCTCGTGACCGGTCGGCGGAGCCGGGGGCGCTGCCGAGGGGCGAGCCGCGGGTGCTGCCGAGGGTGGCACCGGACCGACGTCAGGACGGGTGGCCGGGTCGGTGGCGGGGCGTGCGTCCGGCTCCCCGTCGTCGGCGCGCTCGCGGGTCAGCCGCTGGCGCAGGCGCGCGACCAGCTCGGTGCGGGCCCGGGAGGTGGTCGACTGGGGGAAGACGGTGTCGAAGGCGGCGTTGACCGCGGCCCCGATGAGCACGGCGATGGCGACGAGGTAGAGCCACAGCAGCACCGCGATCGGTGCGGCGAGCGGGCCGTAGATCGACCGGGAGTCCGACGCGGTGACGGTCAGCACCCACCGCAGGGCGTAGGACCCGGCGATCCAGGCCACGAGGGAGAAGACGGCGCCGGGCAGGTTGAAGCTCCAGTTGGTCCGCACGGGCACCGAGACGTGGTAGAGCGTGGCCAGGAAGCAGATGCACAGCACCAGCACCAGCGGCCAGTAGAAGTGCATGAGCACCTCGGCGCGCTCGGGCAGCCAGCGACCGACCAGGCTCGGCCCGGCGACGACCAGCGGGAGCGAGACGACGCCGGTGATCATGGCCAGGACGTAGAGCACGAAGGACAGCGCGCGGGTCTTGACGATCCCGCGGTGGCCGCCCAGGCCGTGCATGATCGTGATGGTGTCGACGAAGACGTTGAGCGCCCGCGAGCCGGACCAGAGCGCGAGCACGAAGCCCAGCGAGACCACGTCGAAGCGGCCGCCGCGCAGGACGTCGTCGATGGTGGGCTCGATGACGTCGCGCACCGCGCCCTCGGTCAGCGCGCGCGAGGAGACCTCGAGGATGGCCGCGCGCACGTCGGCGACCTGGGCGGCGGAGAACTGCTCGGAGACGTAGCCGATCGCCCCCGCCAGGGCGAAGACCAGGGGCGGCACGGAGACGACGGCGAAGAACGCCGCCTCGGCGGCCAGGCCGGTCACCCGGAAGCGCAGGCAGGCGCCCACGGTGGCGACCACGAGCCGCCACAGCGTCTCGGCCGCGCGCCGCCCCCACGCGAGGAGCGGCGACCCCTCGGCGGACTGGGGGGTGGGGGTGGCCATGGTCGGTACGGTATCGCCCGCCGGACCCCGATCCGGGCACCCCGAGCGCGCGCTGCGGGAGCGGTCGCGGTGGGTGGCCCACGACGCAGCGGACCCCCGTCGCGGGTGCGACGGGGGTCCGGTGGTCGAGCGGTGGTCGAGCGGAGGTGCGGGTCAGACCGACTGCGTGGGGCGCACCGGGCCGGCGGGCCCGGCGGGGGCCACCTCGGCCTGGTCGAGGTGGGCGTCGTCGCCGTGGTCGTCGATCATCGTGGTCTCGTCGAAGGGGTCCTGCCCGCTCAGCACGCGGTCGAGCTGGGGCCGGTCGAGGCCGCCGGTCCAGTGGCCGATGAGGATCGTGGCGATGGCGTTGCCCGAGAAGTTGGTGACCGCGCGGGCCTCCGACATGAAGCGGTCGATGCCCACGATGAGACCGACGCCGTCGACGAGCTCGGGGCGGTGCGAGGACAGGCCGCCGGCCAGCGTGGCCATGCCGGCGCCGGTGACGCCGGCGGCGCCCTTGGAGGCGATCATCATGAAGAACAGCAGCGAGATCTGCTCGCCGATCGACAGCGGGTCGCCGAGGGCCTCGGCGATGAAGAGCGAGGCCATCGTGAGGTAGATGGCGGTGCCGTCGAGGTTGAAGGAGTAGCCGGTGGGCACGACCACGCCGACGGTGGGCTTGTCGACGCCGGCGTGCTCCATCTTGGCGATCAGGCGCGGCAGGGCCGACTCGGAGGAGGAGGTCGACACGATGAGCAGGAACTCGCGGCCGAGGTACTTGAAGAGGCTGAACACGCTGACGCCGGTGGCGACCTTGAGCAGCGTGCCGAGCACCAGGAAGACGAAGAGCGCGCAGGTGATGTAGAAGCCGATCATCAGCACCGCCAGCGACTTGAGCGCACCGACACCGGTCTCGCCGACGACGGCGGCGATGGCCCCGAAGGCGCCCACGGGGGCGGCCCACATGATCATGGCCAGCACGCGGAAGACCAGGCGCTGCACGTGCTCGATGCCGCGCAGGATCGGGGCGCCGCTGCGGCCCATGCGCTGCAGGGCGAAGCCGATGAGCAGCGCGACGAGCAGGGTCTGGAGCACCTCGCCGGAGGTCAGCGAGGACAGCATCGAGTCGGGGATGATCCCGACGAGGAAGTCGGCGGTGCTGCTGTGGGCGCCGGCGGCCTGCTCCTGGCCGGCCGAGGCGGCCGACTCGTCGAGCTGGAGGCCGTCGCCGGGCTTGAGGATGTTGCCGACGACCATGCCGATGGCCAGGGCGAAGGTCGACATCGTGATGAAGTAGCCGAGCGCGAGGCCGCCGACCTTGCCGACGCGGGCGGCGCTGGCCACCGAGCCGACGCCGAGCACGATCGTGCAGAAGATGACCGGCTGGATCATCATCTTGATCAGGGCCACGAAGCCGGTGCCGAGCGGCTTGAGCTCCTTGGCGAAGTCGGGCGCGACGATGCCGACCAGGATGCCGAGGGCGACCGCCACGATGACGGCGATGTAGAGGTAGTGCGTGCGGTTGCGCGGTGCCGTGCGGCCCGGCTTCGCGGTGGTGCTGCTGCTCATGGGTTCCTCCGTGTCTCGTCCGGGCCCGTGCCCGACCCGAGCACGCTCGCACCGCTTGTGACCGTGGTCACCGTTGTGGTCGTTGAGTTCGCGGACGCCGACGTCCGCTCCGCGGGCACCGGCGGCCGACGGGCGCTGGACGGGCGGCGGCGCGCCGGTGGGGCACAATGCGCAGGTGCGGAGGTCGGAGCGGCGGGACGGGTCGGTCGCCCGCCAGGTGCTGCTGCTCCAGGTGCTGGTGGTCGTGGTCCTGGTGGTGGCGTCGCTGGCGCTCGCGACGTACGACGCCCGGCGCGACGCCCGGGTGGCCGCCACCGACCGCGCGGTCGGCGTGGCCCGCGCCGTGGCCGACTCCCCCGCGCTGGTCGCGGCGCTGCGCACCGAGGACCCCGCGGTGCGCATCCAGCCCTACGCCGAGGAGGTCCGCCGCGACACCGACGTCGACTTCGTCACCGTGATGGCCCTCGACCGGACCCGCTACAGCCACCCCGACCCCGCGCTCATCGGCCGGCCCTTCGTGGGCGACCTGGGCGACGCGCCGCAGGGCGGGATCCTCACCCAGCAGTACACCGGGACCCTCGGGCCCTCGATGCGCGCCGTGGTGCCGGTGCTCGACGACGCCGGCACGGTGGTCGCGCTGGTCTCGGTCGGCATCACCGTGCAGGCCATCGACCAGGCCCTGGGCGACGACCTCGTGCTGATCGCGGTCTCCGCCGCGGCCGTGCTCGCGGTGGGCCTGCTGGGCGCCTGGCTGGTGAGCCGCCGGCTGCGCCGCCAGACCCACGGCCTGGGCGAGCGCGAGATCACCCGGATGTACGAGTACTACTCCGCGGTGCTGCACGCCGTGCGGGAGGGGCTGCTGCTCATCGACGCCGACGGGCGGGTGCAGCTGGTCAACGACGAGGCCCGACGACTGCTCGGCCTGCCCGAGCCGGTCGCCGAGGGCCGCCGCGAGCGCGACGAGGTCGTGGGGCGCTCGGTGCACGACCTCGGGCTGGCCCCCGGCCTCGTCGCGGCCGCCCTGGGGCGCACCGCGGAGTCCGACGACCTCTACCTCGCCGGTGACCGCATGCTCGTGGTCTCCTCGGCCCCCGCGTCGTGGGACGGCCACGAGGTCGGCTCGGTGGTCTCCCTGCGCGACCACACCGAGCTGCGCTCGGTCACCGGCGAGCTCGACGCCGTGCGCGGGCTCACCGAGTCGCTGCGCTCGCAGAACCACGAGGCCGCTAACCGGCTGCACACCGTGGTGTCGCTCATCGAGATGGGTCGCCCCGAGGAGGCCGTCGACTTCGCCACCGAGGAGCTCCAGGTCGCCCAGCTGCTGGCCGACCGGGTCGTGGGCGCCACCGGCGACCCCGTGGTGGCCGCCCTCCTGCTCGGCAAGACCTCCGAGGCCGTCGAGCGCGGCATCGAGCTGGTCATCACCGGCGAGGTCCGCGACGGCTCCGAGGTGCCGGCCCGCGACCTCGTCACGGTGCTCGGCAACCTCGTCGACAACGCCTTCGACGCCGTGACCTCGCGCCCCGAGCGCCGGGTGCACGTCGACCTGCGCACCGACCCCAGCAGCAACCCCAGCACCAACCCCAGCACCGACCCCAGCACCGGCCTGGGCGGTCGGCAGGGGGAGCCCGACGGCGGCCGGCTGCGGGTCACCGTCGGCGACTCCGGCCCTGGCCTCGACCCCGACTCCGCGGCCCGGGTGCTCGAGCGCGGCTGGTCGACCAAGGCCAGCGCCGGGCACGGCCGCGGTCTCGGTCTCGCGCTGGTCTCCCAGGTGGCCCGCCGCCACCACGGCGAGGTCACCGTGGGCGTCTCCGCCCTCGGCGGGGCGGAGTTCGAGGTCGTGCTGCGCCTGGGCTCCACCGCCCCGCCGCCGGCCGGGGCTGCTCCCGGCCCTGCTCCCGCCGCCGCTCCCGGCACCGCGGCGGCGACCCCGTGAGCGGCCCCGCGGCCGAGGTGCGCGTGCTGGTGGTCGAGGACGAGGCGCGGGCGGCCGAGGCGCACACGGCGTACGTCGGGCGCGTGCCGGGCTTCGCCGTGGCCGGCACCGCGCGCTCGGCCGGCGACGCCGCCCGGCTGCTGGAGCAGGCGCGCACCGAGGGCCGGCCGGTCGACCTGGTGCTGCTCGACCTGCACCTGCCCGACGGCCACGGGCTGGGCCTGCTGCAGCGCATGCGCGCCTCGGGCCACCTGTGCGACGTCATCGCGGTCACCTCGGCGCGCGACACCGAGGTCGTGCGGCACGCCGTGGCGCAGGGCGTCGTGCTCTACCTGCTCAAGCCCTTCACCTTCCCCACCTTCCGCGCCAAGCTCGAGCAGTACGCCGCCTACCGCGACCGGCTCGCGGCCTCCTCGGCGGAGATGGCCCAGGACGAGGTCGACCGGATGCTGGGCAGCCTGCGCTCCCCCGCCGCCGCGACCGTGCTGCCCAAGGGGATGAGCGCGGAGACCCTGCGCGAGGTGACCGCGGCGCTGCGCGACGCCGAGAGCCCCCGGTCGGCCTCGGAGGTGGCCGAGGCCGTCGGGGCCTCCCGCGTGACCGTGCGGCGCTACCTCGAGCACCTCGCCGACTCCGAGCTCGCCGAGCGGCAGCCGCGCTACGGGCGCGGAGGCCGCCCCGAGCTGGAGTACCGCTGGCGGCGCTGAGCACGCCGCCCCGGCCTCAGAGCAGGCTCGAGGACGCCGACCCGAGCAGCACGGTGAGCAGGAAGGCCCACCCTCCGGTGAGCCGCCCGTCGCGCCCGGCCCCCGCGGGCTGGTCACCGGTCGCGGACCGCCCGGGACCGCCCAGCAGCAGGTACGCCGCCAGCCCCAGCGGCGGCAGGGTGAGCAGGATCCACCACCACGCCCACCGGGTCGCCCGACGCGGCTCGGGGCCGCAGGCCAGGAGCAGCACCGTCAGCACGAGCAGCACGAGAGCGGCGCCGGCCAGGGTGCCCCCGGTGCGGAAGCCCGCCAGGCGCACCTGCGCGTGCCACGTCGCCTGCGACGCCTCGACACGCTCCACGACCAGCCCAGGGGCGGAGCCGGCGCCGAGGCCGGTCAGTGCCGCGCCGACGTCCGGGACCACCGGGGGCGACCCGTCGGCGGCGCGCAGGCCGCGCCCGGCCGAGCCCCGAGGACCCAGCGGGGTGCCGTCGGGCGAGGCGCGCAGGGGTCGGCGCTCCATGACCTCGGTCGAGCGGCGCAGGAGCCCGTCGCGCCAGAGAACCTCCACGGTCGCGGTGCCGCGTGCACCCGCGGGCAGACCGCCGACCACCTCCACGCGGTCGACCTCGCCCGCGCGCACCGCCTGGGTCAGCTCGGCCCACCCGGTGTCGCGCACGCCGGTCAGGACGACGGTGGCCAGCACCCCGACCCAGGCCGCACCGAGGAGCACGCGCCAGGCCTGCCACCGCTGGGGCACGAGGCCACGGCCCGGGAGCGTGCTGCGCGGGCGCTCCGGGTCGTCGTCGACGGCGTCCGTCGCGGCCGGGGGGGTGGGGTCCACGGCAGGACACTAGACGCCGCGGCGCCCCCGCCGTGGCACGCGCCGGGCCGGGCTCGCCGCGGAGGGGTCGGGTCAGAGCTCCCCGGCGGGCACGCGGGCCAGGCTGACGCCGCCGGCGGCGACGTCGGCGGCGAGGCGCTCCGGGGTCAGGGCACCGCTGGGGTCGATCGCGGCCTCGGTGACCAGCACGGTGACCTCGCCGGCCGCCAGCACGCGCGCCGACCAGGCCGGGTCGTGGTGCGGCACCGGCACCCGCGTGACGCCGACGCCCTCGCTGATCGTCACGACCAGCTCGGCGCTCCGGTCGTCGACCAGGCGCAGCACGCACCCGTTGGCGGCGCGGGCGCGCAGGTCCTCGGGGTCGCGCAGCGCGGCGAAGCCGCGGCGGGCGAAGAGGGCCCGCAGCGCGTCACGCACCCGGTCGCCGTCGACCACCGCGACCGGCGGCAGCTGCACGTGCAGCACGTCGGGGTCGCTGGTCACCGCCCACTGGTAGGTGGGCGCCGGCTGGTCGGGGTGGGGCTGCTCGGGGTGGGTCGGCTCCGTCACCGCTCCAGGCTGCCACGGTCCCGGTGTACGACGACGGCCGGCACCCCTCGCGGGGTGCCGGCCGTGGTCGGGTGCGGGTGGGAGGGCTCAGGAGAGCTCGAGGCCGGGGTAGAGCGGGTGCTTGTCGAGCAGCTCGGCCGAGGCGTCCTTGACCTTGGCGGCGACGCCGTCGGCCAGGACGTAGGAGGCCTTGGAGGGGCCGCCGGCCTTGGTCGTGCCGGGCTGGGTGTTCTCCAGGACCATCGTGATCAGCTCCGCGACGGTGTCGAACTCGTCGTGACCGAAGCCGCGGGTGGTCAGCGCCGGGGTGCCCAGGCGGATGCCGGAGGTGTACCAGGCTCCGTTGGGGTCGCCGGGCACCGAGTTGCGGTTGGTGACGACGCCGGCGTCGAGCAGCGCCGACTCGGCCTGACGGCCGGTGAGGCCGTAGGAGGAGACGTCGAGCAGCACGAGGTGGTTGTCGGTGCCGCCGGTGACCAGGGTGGCGCCGCGGCCCAGGAAGCCCTCGGCGAGCGACTGGGCGTTGTCGGCGACCTGCTGGGCGTAGGTGCGGAACGCCGGCTGGCGGGCCTCGGCGAACGCGACGGCCTTGGCCGCCATCACGTGCGAGAGCGGGCCGCCGAGCACCATCGGGCAGCCGCGGTCCACCGAGGGGGCGTACTCCTCGGTGGCCAGCACGATGCCGCCGCGCGGGCCGCGCAGCGACTTGTGGGTGGTGCTGGTGACGACGTGGGCGTGCGGCACCGGGTCCTCGTCGCCGGTGAAGACCTTGCCGGCCACGAGCCCGGCGAAGTGGGCCATGTCGACCATGAGGGTGGCGCCGACCTCGTCGGCGATCTCGCGGACCTTGGCGAAGTCCACCCGGCGCGGGTAGGCGGAGTAACCCGCGACGAGCACGAGCGGCTTGAACTCGCGCGCCTTGGCGGCCAGCGCGTCGTAGTCGAGCAGGCCGGTCTCGGGGTCGGTGCCGTACTGCTGCTGGTGGAACATCTTGCCGCTGATGTTGGGCCGGAAGCCGTGGGTCAGGTGGCCGCCGGCGTCGAGCGACATGCCCAGCAGGCGCTGGTCGCCCAGCCGGCGGCGCAGGGTCTCCCACTGCTCGTCGGTCAGGTCGTTGACGTTGCGCGCACCCAGCTCGGCCAGGGCCGGCGACTCCACGCGGTGGGCCAGGATCGACCAGAAGGCCACGAGGTTGGCGTCGATCCCGGAGTGCGGCTGCACGTAGGCGTACTCGGCGCCGAACAGCTCGCGGGCGTGCTCGGCGGCCAGCGTCTCGACGGTGTCGACGTTCTGGCAGCCGGCGTAGAAGCGGTGCCCGACCGTGCCCTCGGCGTACTTGTCGCTGAACCAGGTGCCCATCGTCATCAGCACGGCGGGCGAGGCGTAGTTCTCGCTCGCGATGAGCTTGAGCGAGGCGCGCTGGTCGGCGAGCTCCTGCCGCGTCGCCTCCGCGATGCGAGGCTCCACCGAGGCGATCAGCTCGAGGGCTTGGGAGTAGACGCTGCTGGTGAGGTCGGGCGTGGACGACATGACCCTCAGCCTACGCGGCCGGCACGGTCGGGCGGATGGTCGCGAACAGGTCACGGTGGTGTGACATGGGACGCACGACCCCGTGGCGGGCCGCGGTCCCGCGGTGGGCCGTCTCACCATGCGGATCAAGATCTCACATCATGGGATTTCGCCTTGTGGGCGGACGGTCCGAGGACTGAGACTCCTTGACATGATCTCCGCTGCCACGTCCGCCTTCCTCGTGGTCCGACGCCACGTGGACCTCGGGCGCACCCGCAGCTCCATGTGTCGACCTCACTGACCCGCGTCGCGCCCACCCGGCGACACCCGACGCACCGCCCGCACGAACCGACCGCGGGCGCCCGGTCTTCCGAGGTCGCAGCGAACCCCGACGACGTGGTTCCGACCCGTGAAGAGTCGCGCGCTCACCGCCGAGACACGCACCCGAGGAACCCCACCCCATGACTGAGCAGCTCTCCACCGAGCAGGCCGCCCCCCGCCCCGCCCGTCCGCGCCCCAAGCGCGGTGAGGGTCAGTGGGCCCTGGGCTACATGGAACCGCTGAACAAGAACGAGCAGTCCAAGAAGGACGACAACCCGCTCAACGTGCGGGCGCGCATCCTCAACATCTACTCCAAGCGCGGCTTCGCCTCCATCGACCCCGCCGACCTGCGCGGCCGCTTCCGCTGGATGGGCCTCTACACCCAGCGCGCGCCGGGCTTCGACGGCGGCAAGACCGCCACCCTGGCCGAGGAGGAGCTTGACGACGAGTTCTTCATGATGCGCGTGCGCTCCGACGGCGCCCTGCTGCCCCCGGCCACGGTGCGGGCGCTCGGCACGATCGGGCAGGACTTCGCCCGCGACACCGCCGACGTGACCGACCGCGAGAACATCCAGTACCACTGGATCCGCGTCGAGGACGTCCCCACCATCTGGGAGCGCCTCGAGGAGGCCGGGCTCAGCACCCTCGAGGCCTGCGGCGACTCCCCGCGCCCCTTCCTCGGCTCGCCCGTCGCCGGCGTGGCCGCCGACGAGATCATCGACGGCACCTCGGCGCTGGAGGAGATCAAGCGCCGCTACATCGGCGACCCGGCCTTCTCGAACTTCCCCCGCAAGTTCAAGACCGCCCTGACCGGCCACCCCTCCCACGACGTCTCCCCCGAGACCAACGACATCGCCTTCGTCGGCACGGTGCACCCCGAGCACGGCCCCGGCTTCGACGTCTGGGTCGGCGGCGGGCTCTCGACCAACCCCATGCTCGCCCAGAAGCTCGGCGTGTGGGTGCCCCTCGACGAGGTGCCCGACGTCTGGGAGGGCGTCGCCTCGATCTTCCGCGACTACGGCTACCGCCGGCTGCGCTCGCGGGCGCGGCTGAAGTTCCTCGTCGCCGACTGGGGCGTCGAGCGCTTCCGCGAGGTCCTCGAGACCGAGTACCTGGGGCGCGAGCTCGTCTCCTGCGAGTCCCCGGCCTCGCCGGTGGGCCACCGCGACCACATCGGCGTGCACGACCAGACCGACGGGCGCAAGTACGTCGGCGTCGCGCCGACCGCCGGCCGGGTGTCGGGCACGCTGCTGGTCGGCCTGGCCGACGCGATGGAGCGCCACGGCGTGGAGGGTGCGCGGCTCACGCCGTACCAGAAGATCGTGCTGATCGGCGTGCCCGCCGACGCCGTCGACGCCCTGCTCGACGACCTCGACGAGCTCGGGCTCTCGGGCCGGCCCTCGGGCTGGCGGCGCAACACGATGGCCTGCACCGGCATCGAGTTCTGCAAGCTCGCCATCGTCGACACCAAGGACCGCGCCCGCGACCTGGTCGCCGAGCTGGAGCAGCGCTTCCCCGACCTCGACGCACTGGTGCCCGACGGCATCACCGTCAACGTCAACGGCTGCCCCAACGCCTGCGCCCGCACCCAGGTCGCCGACATCGGGCTCAAGGGCCAGCTGGTCATGCACGAGGGCCAGCAGGTCGAGGGCTTCCAGGTCCACCTCGGCGGCGCCACCGGGCTGCAGGCCAACTTCGGCCGCAAGCTGCGCGCCCACAAGGTCACCAGCGCCGGGCTCGGCGACTACGTCGCCACCCTGGTCGTCAACTACCTCGCCGACCGCACGGGCACCGAGGAGTCCTTCACGACGTGGGTCGCCCGCGCCGACGAGGAGCTCCTCAAGGGCGACAAGACCCTCGAGCCGGCCTCATGAGCGGGCGCGGCATCCCCTTCCACTGCCCCTACTGCGGTGACGAGGACCTGCGTCCGCACGAGGTCGTCTCGCAGGACGGTCAGATCAGCTCCCCCCACGGCAGCTGGGAATGCCGCTCCTGCCTGCGCGCCTTCTCCCTGAGGATGCTCGGCCTGATCCGGCCGGGCACCACGACCCAGGGAGCCGCCACATGACCGCCGCCACCACCCTCACGGCGCGCGCGAACCGAGCCATCGAGACCGCGGGCCGCTCGCCCGAGGAGCTGCGCGACCTCGTGTCCCACTGGGGCGCCGAACTCGAGCTCGCCCCGGCCGAGGACATCATCGAGTGGGCCGCCGCCACCTTCGGGGAGCGCTTCTGCGTGACCTCCTCGATGGGCGACGCCGTGCTGTCGCACCTGGCCTCCAAGGTCGTGCCCGGCATCGACGTGGTCTTCCTCGACACCGGCTACCACTTCGCCGAGACCATCGGCACCCGCGACGCCGTCGAGGCGACGATGCCGGTCAACCTGCTGACCATCACCCCCGTGCAGAGCGTGGCCGAGCAGGACGCGGAGTACGGCAAGGACCTCTACAAGACCGACCCCGACCTGTGCTGCAAGCTGCGCAAGGTCGAGCCGCTGGCCCGCTCGCTCGCGGGCTACGACGCCTGGGCCACCGGCCTGCGCCGCGCCGAGACCCGCAACCGGGTCATCGCGCCGGTCATCGGCTGGGACGCCAAGAAGGGCAAGGTCAAGGTCTCCCCCATCGCCCGCTGGAGCGACGAGCAGGTCGAGACCTACATCGCCGACAACGGGATCCTCGTGAACCCGCTCGTCTACGACGGCTACCCCTCGATCGGCTGCGCCCCCTGCACCCGTCGCGTCGCCCCCGGCGAGGACGCCCGCAGCGGCCGCTGGGCCGGCACCAACAAGACCGAGTGCGGCATCCACATGTGACCTCCGCCCCCGGCCCCACCCGCACCACCCGAGGACCGCTCCACACCCACCGCACGACATCAGCACCACACCCACCAGCAGCGCCGCTGGGCCCGGGACCCCCGCCCCACCGAGATCACCACGACAAGGGAGGCCACCTCCGATGGCAGCTCCGGCACTGATCGCCCTGGCCCACGGCACCCGCGACGCGCGCTCCTCCGCGACCATCACCGCACTGGTCGACGAGGTGCGCGCGATGCGCCCCGACCTCAAGGTCGAGCGCGCGTTCCTCGAGTCGGCCCGGCCCGCGTTCCAGACCGTCGTCGACCGGCTCGTCAAGGCCGGGCACGAGGAGATCGTGGTCGTGCCGCTGCTGCTGACCGAGGGCCAGCTCCTCGCCGCCGACGTGCCCTCCGCCGTGGCCGCGGCCGCCGCGCGGCACCCGGGGCTGCAGATCCGCTCGACGGCCATCCTGGGTCTGGAGCCGTGCTTCCTCGAGGTGCTCGACGTGCGGCTGCGCGAGGCGCTGCGCCAGTCGCGGGTGCGTGAGCTCGACGCCCTCGTGCTGGCCGCGTCGGGCTCCACCGACCCGCTGGCCAACCAGGCCGTCGCCCGCCTCGCCCGGCTGTGGGGGGCCCACCACCGCCTGCCCGTCACCGCGGCCTTCGCCTCGGTCTCCCCGCCGGCCACCGGCGAGGCCGTGCGCGCCTTCCGCGGCGAGGGCCGTCGCCACATCGCGGTGGCCTCGCTCTTCCTCTCCCCCGGCTGCGCCACCGACCGCTCCGCCGAGCTGGCCCTCGAGGCCGGCGCGGTGGCGGTCTCCGAGCCGCTGGGCGCGCACCCCGAGGTCGCCCGCACGGTGCTGGCCCGCTACGCCGTCGGCGCCGTCGAGCTCGTCCCGGTCTGATCCCGGGCCGTCACCGTGGTGGCGCCCGGGCCTCGGCGCCCCGGGGCGCTCAGCACACCGGGGCTCAGCACACCGGGGCTCAGCACACCGGGGCTCAGGTCACCAGGCAGGCGAGCAGGCGCCGCAGCTCGGCAGCGGGGTCGGCGGTCAGTCCGCCGTGCACCGGACCGGGCTGCACCACCGTACTCTTGGGTGCCTTGAGGAACCCGAAGCGCTGTCCCACCGGGTGTCGCGAGGCCGCACCCCCGCGCTCGTCGCCGGCGCTGACGGCCTCGGCGAAGCGCAGCGAGGCGCAGACCTGGTCGACGTCGAGCCCGGCGCTGAAGGCGGTCAGGCGCTCGCGGTCGCAGTGCCACGCCGTGCCCAGGAAGTCGCCGGCCTGGCAGTAGAGCACCACGCCCACGTTGAGGAACTCCTCGCGGTCGGCGCGCGGCACGCAGCGCAGCACGACGTACTGGTAGGCCATCAGCGGGCGCGTCGGGGCGCCGGCGGAATTGGCCGGCACGCCGCTCACGCGTCGGCCCCCGGCAGCCACTGGCGGGTGCCGAGCCGGGCGGTGAGGAAGGCGACGTACGCCGCGCGCAGCGCCGCGGGTGTCTCGGCGCCGGGCACGGGCTGGAGCCAGGCGTCGGGCACGCGCTCGAGCACGCCGGGCAGGACCTCGGGCGTCAGCACCTCGCTGATCGCCGCGTCGACGGCGTCGAGGCCGCCGACGTGGGCGCCGAGCACGTGGTCGGAGACGTCCCAGTGCTGGGCGGCGAAGCGGGCCGGGTCGGTGACGCCGCCGCTCCAGGCGTGATGGAAGTACAGCGAGGCGCCGTGGTCGATGACCCAGAGGTCGTCGTGCCAGACCAGGAGGTTGGGGTTGCGCCAGCTGCGGTCGACGTTGGCGCAGAACGCGTCGAGCCACAGCACGCGGGCGGCCTCCTCGGCCACCGCCGCGGTGCCGCCGCCCGGCGTCGTGGCCGCCCGCTCGCCGTCGTAGCCGAAGGAGCCGGGCAGGAAGTCGACGCCCAGGTTGAGCCCCACCGACGCGACCAGCAGGTCCTGGACCTCCTCGTCGGCCTCGTAGCGCGCGATCTCCGCGTCGAGCTCGAGGGCGACCAGCCGCGGGGTGCGCAGCCCGACCAGACGGGCCAGCTCGGCGACCACGACCTCGGCGACCAGGACGCGCACGCCCTGGCCCGCGCCGCGGAACTTGCACACGTAGGTGCCCAGGTCGTCGGCCTCCACGATCCCCGGCAGGCTGCCGCCCTCGCGCAGCGGGGTGACATAGCGCGTGACGGCCACGGTGGGCAGCGGGCCGTCGTCTACGGCGCGGTCGGCGGCACCGGACGGGTGGTCGGGGCTCACGCCGCGCTCCCCTCCGGGCCGGGGTCGGGATCCGGGTCGGCCTCGTGCAGCAGGCGCCGTCGCTGCTCCGCGACGTCGTAGCGCGCCGGGGGCCAGGTGGGCGCGAGGCCCTCCAGGGCGTCGAGGAGCAGGCGCCCGACCGCGAGGTTGCGATACCACTTGCGGTCGCTGGGCACGACGTGCCACGGGGCGACCTCGGTGTTGGTGCGCTCCAGGGCCGTCTCGTAGGCAGCGCGGTAGGCCGGCCAGAGCTGTCGGTCGTCGATGTCCCCGGGGGTGAACTTCCAGTGCTTGTCGGGTCGGTCGAGGCGCTCCAGCAGCCGCTCGCGCTGGGTGTCGGCGCTGATGTGGAGCATGCACTTGACCACGGTCGTGCCAGCGGCCAGCAGCTCGGCCTCGAAGTCGTTGATGGCGGCGTAGCGACGCTCGACCTCCTCGAGGGGGGCCAGGCCCCTGACCCGTGCGGCGAGGACGTCCTCGTAGTGGGAGCGGTCGAAAACGCCGATCAGCCCCGGGCCGGGCAGCGCGCGACGGATGCGCCACAGGAAGTCGTGCTCCCGCTCCTGCGCCGTGGGGGCCTTGAAGGACGTGATCCGCAGCCCCTGGGGGTCGACGAGCCCCAGGGTGTGCCGCAGGACCCCGCCCTTGCCCGAGGTGTCCATGCCCTGCAGCACCAGCAGGACGCTGCGGGGGTGCTCCGTGGTGTGCTCGGAGAAGAGCCGCTCCTGCAGCTCGCCCAGCCGCGGGCCGAGCTCGGCCAGCGCGACCTTGCCGGCGGTCTTGCCGTGCGCGAAGTCGGGCGTGGCGTCGGTGGGCAGGCTGCGCAGGTCCACCGGGCCCGTCGGCAGCCGCAGCAGCGAGGCGCTCACGCGTCGACCACGGTGGAGCGGGTCACCAGCGGCGGCTGCGTGGACCACGGGAAGTTGATCCAGCGCGTCGTGCGGCGCCAGGCGTAGTCGGGCTTCACCACGCTCTGCGGCTTCTCGTAGACCACCGCCGAGCGGGCCTCGGCCACGTGGTCGGCGCAGAAGGCCAGCACCGACTCCAGGGTCCGTCCGCTGTCGGCGACGTCGTCGGCGATGAGCACCTTGAGGCCCGACAGGTCGACGGCCGCAGGCGTGGGGGGCAGCATGATCGGCACGTCGAGGCGCTGGTCGACGCCGGTGTAGAACTCGACGTTGACCGCCGAGAGGTTCTTGACGTCGAGGGCGTAGCCCAACCCCATGGCCAGGCCCAGACCGCCCCGGGCGATGGCCAGCACGAGGTCGGGCTCGTAGCCGTCGTCGACCACCTGCTGGGCCAGGTCGCGCACCGCGGTGCCGAAGAGGTCGTAGGTCAGGATCTCGCGCTCGTCGGCCACCCGGTCATTGTGGCGGGAGGCCGGCCGCAGCGTCGAGCGGGGGGCGTGGCGACGGCGGGCGGCACGCGTTCCTCGACCACGGTGCGGCGAGTAGGTGGTGGCGAGACGCTCGCTGGCGCTCGCTCCTCAACCACCGTCGCGTCACTCGAGGGGGTCGGGCTCGTCGCGACCGGAGGCGGCGAGCTCCTGCTTGACCACGGAGAAGGCCAGGCCCGAGCCGTAGCCCTTCCGCGCCAGCATGCCGACGAGACGGCGGGTCGCGGTGACGTCGTCGACGCGCGAGAGCGAGCGCAGCTTCTTGCGCACCAGCTCTCGCGCGGCCTGCTCCTCGTCGTCGGGGTCGATCTCGTCGAGGACCGTGCGGGCGACCTCGTCGTCGACGCCCTTGCGTCGCAGCTCCTGGCTCAGCGCGCGGCGTGCCAGGGACTTGCTGCCACCCCCGCCGGCGCCGCGGGAGGAGACCCAGAGCCGCGCGAAGGCCTCGTCGTCGATGAGGCCGACCTCCTCGAAGCGGTCGAGGAGCGCCGTGGCGATCTCGTCGGGCACCTCGCGCTGCGCGAGCTTGTCGCCGAGCTCCTTGCGGCTGCGGGCACGGCCCGTGAGCTGGTCGAGCAGGATCGTGCGGGCCACCGACTCCGGGTCGGCCTCCGGCCCCAGCGCGGCGCGGTCGGGGGGCGGCTGACCCGCCGACGAGCGGCTGCGACCCTGCCGCCGGCCCTCGGACCCGCCGCGGGCCCGGGAGCCCCTGCGACCCGAGGACCTCGCCTCCCCGAACGGACGCGAGGCCCCGTCGGCCCCGGCCGCGTCGTCGGGCCCACCGGACCGCGCGGTCCGCTCGGCGCGCTGGGTCCAGGCGTCGACGCCCGCCGAGACGTCGCCACGCCAGGACGGGGAGACCGCCGGCTCACCGAGGTCGGACTCGGTCGCGTCGACCCCGGCCCACGACGGGGCGGGCCGGGGGTCGACGTCGCGGTCGACCGGTCGCTGCGACCGGGTCACGATCAGAAGTCGTCGACGCCGACCGGGTCACCGGGCAGCGAGACCTCGGCGTCGACGGTGGGGCCGACCCCGAGCTTCTCGAGGATCTTCTTCTCCAGCTCGTTGGCCAGGTCGGGGTTGTCGCGCAGGAAGGTGCGGGCGTTCTCCTTGCCCTGGCCCAGCTGGTCGCCGTCGTAGGTGTACCAGGCGCCGGCCTTGCGGACCAGGCCCGCCTCGACGCCGACGTCGATCAGGCCACCCTCGCGGCTGATGCCCTTGCCGTACATGATGTCGAACTCGGCCTGCTTGAAGGGCGGGGCGACCTTGTTCTTGACGACCTTGACGCGGGTGCGGTTGCCGACCATGTCGGTGCCGTCCTTCAGCGTCTCGATGCGGCGCACGTCGAGGCGCACCGAGGAGTAGAACTTCAGCGCGCGACCACCGGTCGTGGTCTCCGGCGAGCCGAACATGACGCCGATCTTCTCGCGCAGCTGGTTGATGAAGATCGCGGTGGTCTTGGAGTTGTTGAGCGCACCGGTCATCTTGCGCAGCGCCTGGCTCATCAGGCGGGCCTGGAGGCCGACGTGGCTGTCGCCCATCTCGCCCTCGATCTCGGCGCGGGGCACGAGCGCGGCCACGGAGTCGATGACGATCAGGTCGAGCGCGCCCGAGCGGATCAGCATGTCGGCGATCTCGAGGGCCTGCTCACCGGAGTCGGGTTGGGAGACCAGCAGGGCGTCGGTGTCGACGCCGAGGGCCTTGGCGTAGTCGGGGTCGAGGGCGTGCTCGGCGTCGATGAAGGCGACGATGCCGCCGTTGCGCTGGGCGCTGGCCACCGCGTGGAGGGCGACCGTCGTCTTTCCGGAGGACTCCGGGCCGTAGATCTCCACCACGCGACCGCGCGGCAGGCCGCCGAGGCCGAGGGCGACGTCGAGGGCGATCGACCCGGTGGGGATCACCTCGAGGGGCGCGCGGGTCTCGTCGCCGAGGCGCATCACCGAGCCCTTGCCGAACTGCTTCTCGATCGAGGCGAGCGCTACGTCGAGGGCCTTGTCGCGGTCTCCAGCCATGATGTCTCCGTCCTGGGGCGGAGGGCGCTCGGCCCTCCACGGTGTGGTCTGTGGTGTCGTGCAACGTCTGTGCCGGGAACGCTAGAGGAGCCCGCCGACAGTCGGGGAACGGTGACCCGGGACTGTGGAGAACGCCGATCTGCGCGCCGTCCCCTGCACGGTAGCCCGAACACGTGTTCGACCCCAGTCGACACGCCGCGCCGCGGCGGCGCCCGGCCGACGCCGCGCTCGTGGGACGGACGGTCAGGAGAGCGGGGCGGGGGCCGGGAGCACCGCGTCGGGCGGCCCGGGGCCGTCGACGGGCAGCACGACCCGGAAGCGGCAGCCGGTCGGCCGGCCCCCCTGGTCGACTCCCTGCTCGGTGACGTCCTCGGCGTGCACGGTGCCGCGGTGGGCCTCCACGATGCCCTTGACGATGGCCAGGCCCAGCCCGGCCCCACGACCGGTGACGTCGTCAGGGGTGCGCGAGGGCTCGGCCTGCCAGGCCACGTCGAAGACCCGGGCGAGGTCGACGGCCCCGATGCCGCCGCAGCCGTCGGTCACGACGAGCTCCACGCAGTCGCCCCCCGCACCGCCCCCCGCACCGCCCCCCGCGCCGTCCCCCGCGGCGGCGCGCACCCCGGCGGTGTGGCCCGTGCCCTCGACGTGCACCGTGCCCCCGGGCGGGGTGTGGCGCACGGCGTTCATCACCAGGTTGGAGACCACGCGCGAGAGCCCCGAGGGGTCGGCGACGAGCTCGAGACCGCCGGGCACCGCTCCCCCGAGCCTGACGCCACGGGCCCGCGCCACCGGGTCGGCGGCGGCGATCGCGTCGCTGACGACGTCGCCCAGCACCACGGCCTCGGGGGCCAGCCGCAGCACGCCGGCGTGGATGCGGGAGAGCTCGAAGAGGTCGTCGACCATGCGGACCATGCGGTCGACCTCGACCCGGATCTGGCGGTGGTAGCGCTCGGGGTCGGGGGTCATGCCGTCCTCGAGCGCCTCGGTCATCGCCCGCATGCCGGCCAACGGGGTGCGCAGGTCGTGGGAGACCCAGGAGACCAGCTCGCGGCGCGAGTCCTCCAGGCGCGCCTCGCGCCCACGGGCCTCCTCGAGCCGGGCGTGCGCGGTGGCGAGCTCCTCGGACAGCGCGCGGAACTCCGAGGGCCCGCGGGCCCCGCCGACGTACGGCGAGCCGGAGCCCACCCGCCGCACCTCCTCGCGCAGCGACAGCGACCAGCGGGTGATCGCCCGCGAGAGGGCGAGCGCGACCGCCAGCGCGACCACCGTGGCGGCGCCGGCCACGAGCGTCACGACCTCGACGTCGTCGTCGCTGATGAACATGCGCTGGGAGGCCGCGAGCACCCCGGCGAGCACCGCGGCCACCGGCACGACCGCGGCGAGGCCGAGCTGCCAGCGGATCGACAGCCGGCGCACGAGCCAGGCCAGCAGCAGCCCGACGACGCCCACGACGACGGCCGCGACCGCCGCCACGAGGACGACCTGCGCCTGCTCGCCGTTCACGAAGCCTCCCACCGGTAGCCCACGCCCCACACCGTCAGCAGCCGCCGCGGGTGGGTGGGGTCCTGCTCGACCTTCTCGCGCAGGCGGCGCACGTGCACGGTCACGGTGGAGCGGTCGCCGACCGACCAGCCCCACACCTCCTGCAGCAGGTCGTCGCGGTTGACCGCGACGCCGGGGTGGCTGAGGAACCACCACAGCAGGTCGAACTCCCGGGCGGTCAGGGCCAGCTCGCGGCCCGCCCGGGTGACCGTGTGACGTGCGGCGTCGACCTCGAGGTCGCCGTCGACCACGACCCGCGGACCGACGACCTCGGCCGGCTCCGACGTACGCCGGAGCACCGAGTCGACCCGCAGGGCCAGCTCGCGCGGGCTGAAGGGCTTGCTGACGTAGTCGTCGGCGCCGTGCTCGAGGCCGGCGACACGGTCGCCCTCCTCGCCGAGGGCGGTGAGCATCACCACCGGCACGTCACCGCTGCGCCGCAGCCGACGGCACACCTCGAGCCCGTCGATCCCGGGCAGCATCAGGTCGAGCACCACGAGGTCGGCCGGGCGGGAGCCCATCAGCTCCAGCGCCGCCTCGCCGTCGCCGGCCTCGACGACCTCGTGGCCGTGGGCGCGCAGGTAGGACACGACGACCTCGCGGACGGTGAGGTCGTCGTCGACGACGAGCACGAGGGCCACGCTCAGCGACCGGTGGGGCCGGGGCGGTCGGGCGGGTCGGACGGGCGGGACGGGTCGGCCGTGACCGGGCCGGCGGCGCGCTGCGCGCGGCGCCGCAGCAGGCCGGCCACGACGACCCCGAGCAGCACGAGCCCGGCCACGGCGAGCCAGCCGGCGGTGTAGTCGCGGTCGAGCAGCGTGGGGTTGTCGGCGCGCTCGCCGAAGCGGCCCAGCACGGGCACGGCGAGCAGGGTCAGGCTGCCCAGCAGGACGAGACCCACCGTGGTGGGGGCGCGGAAGGGGCGTGGCACGACGCGCACGCCCACGGCGACGAGCACGAGGACGAGCGGGGCCAGCACGGCGTCGTGGAGGACCACGCCGGAGACGGCCCACAGCAGCGCGTCGAGCACCTGGGCGGGCTCGGCGCGCGACCACAGCAGCCACGCGCCGTACAGACCCAGGGCCACGCCGACGGCGCCGAGCGCCAGGCGCAGGCCGAGCGGGGTCGGTGCTCCCCCGGTCGGGGCGCTCACGCGAGCACCTCCAGCGACGTGACCCACTTGGTCTGGAGCACCCCGGGGCGGTTGGGGGCGATGATCCGGCAGGGGAAGCCGTGGTCGAGGCTCAGCGTCTCGCCGTTGACCTGCAGGGCCAGCAGCGTGCGGTCGTCCTCGGCGAAGGAGGCCTGGAGCGCGGTGGTGCCGAAGGCGCCGGCCCGCTGCAGCGAGGTCACCCGCAGGTCGCTGTCGGCGGGGGCCTCGACCAGGGCGAGCAGGTCGGCGACCCGCACCCCGGTCCAGGTGGCGTCGGCCGACCAGCCCTCGACGCAGGCGATCGGGAGGTCGACGGTGTGCTGGGTCATCGCCAGCAGGTCCTCGCGGGCGAGCTCGACGGTGCGCGAGCCGTGGGCCACCGTGAGGCGGAAGGAGTCGCCGACGTCGTCGGTGGTGACCTGCGCGGCCGCGGCGGAGCGGTTGACCGGCAGCCCCTGCGGGCCGTCACCGGTGCGCACGGCGAGCACGGAGACCGTGCGCAGCAGCGGCACCGTGCTGCCCGCGGTGGCGAGCACGGCCAGGCCGGCCGCCGCCCAGGTCGTGCGCAGCAGGCCGCGCCGGGAGAGCCCGCCGCCGCGCTCGGTCGGCCGGTCGGTCGGTCGGTCGGTCCCCGGCCCGTCGGTGCGGGGCCGGTCGGTGCGGGACCGGTCGAGGGTGGTGTCGTCGACGTCGGCGCCCAGCGCGGCACGGATGACCGGCAGCTTGACCGCGACGTGCACGACCAGCGAGCCGATCGCGACCCACGCCACGGCGTAGTGGGTGGAGCGGAAGGAGAAGGCCCAGGGGTACCACTGGGCGGAGTTCATGAGGCCGGTGACGAGCAGGAAGACCGCCGAGCCGACGAGCGCGAGGATCGAGGCCCGCTCGAGGGCGGTGACGGCCAGCGCGCGCACCCCGCGGCCCGGCCGGGCGAAGAGCCGCGGGAAGACGGTCCACAGCTTCACCAGCAGCAGCGGCACGGCGGCGGTGCCGGTGACGACGTGGAGGCCCTGGGTGACGCGGTAGCCCCAGGAGGGCGAGGCCGGGAACGGCACCGGGTGGTCGACGTTCTGCGCGTAGTGGCTGACCAGCCCGGTGAGGAAGCAGACGGTGAAGCAGACGCCCAGCCACAGGCCGACGCGGGCGGCGACGGTGGGACTGCGCAGCTCGGAGCGGAAGCTGTCCTCGCTCGGCAGGCGCTCGGCCAGCCGGCTCATCACCGCCACGTCGTCACGTCCCCGTCCGGGTGCGGGCGGGGGGTCCTGCGCTGGGGCTCGTCATCAGGTCGTCGGCTCCTCGGGGTGGTGGTGGTCCCGAGAGACGTCGTGCAGGTGGCGGTCGGCGACCGCGGGTGTGACAAGGCCCGCGGCGACGGGGGCGAGCTGCTCCTCGAGCACGGCGCACCAGCGTCCGGCGAAGGGCTCGCACGCGCTGACGCCCCAGCCCGCGGCCTCGGCCACGTGGGCGATGTCGTCGACGCCGAGCACCGACCAGCGGAAGGGCCGGCTGCGCACGTCGTCGCCCTCGATGCTGGCCCACGTGGTCGTCATCGGGACCCCCGGCGGCGCCAGCTCGACCACGACCCGGCCGCGCGGGTCGAGCACCTCGCGCACGCGCCGCAGCAGCCGCACGGGGTCTCCCCCGATGCCGACGTTGCCGTCGGCGAGCAGCGCCGACTCCCAGCGCCCCTCGCCGGGGATCGACTCGAAGACGTCGCGCAGGATCGCCGAGGCGCCGCGCTGGCGGGTCTGCTCGACGGCCTCGTGGACCACGTCGATGCCGAGCACGACGTGGCCGCGCGCGGCCAGGCCCGCGGAGAGCCGGCCCGGTCCGCAGCCGATGTCGATGGTGGGGCCCACGCACCACGCGAGCAGCGCGTGGTCGGCCTCGTCGGCCTCGCGGGTCCAGTCCGCCACCGGGAGCGGCGAGGGCTCGGGGCCCAGGCCCACCACGCGGCACGGCATGCCCCGCAGGGCGTGGGTGAAGACGGCGGAGAAGGACTCGTCGCGCACGCTCACGAGGCCACCTCCGGGCTCCAGGCCGCGGCGAAGCGGCCACCGGGCACGAGGGCGACGACCGCGTCGGCGTCGGCCACAGTGTCGATGTCGCGCAGCACCGCGGTCGCGGCGATGCTCAGGCCGGCCGCCACGAGCGCCGCGCGGGTGTCGTCGTGGGTGGTGGGCGTCGACATCGCCACGCCGCGCAGGGCCGCGGCGGCGAGGGGGTCGCGCAGGGCGAGCACCCACCAGCCACCGTCCTCGGCCGGGCCGAGCACGCCGTCGTGGTCGGCCAGGGGCGCAGCCGCCGCGAGCAGCAGGTCCGGGGTCACCTGCGGGGTGTCCATGCCGACCTGCACGACCGGGCCGGGGCCCGTGGCGGCCACGTCGGCGTGGGCGCGCACGAGCCGCTCGTCGAAGCCGTCGCCGACCTGCGGGGTGACCTGCCAGCCGTGCAGGTGGCGGCGGATGCGCTCACCGTGCACGGCGTCGAGCAGCTCGCCGTCGAGGGAGAGGTGGCAGCGGTCGGGGCCCACCGCGTCGGTGCAGGCCACCAGGGTGTCGAGGAGGGAGGCGGCGGCGATCTCCGCGGCCAGGTCCATGCCGATGTCGGCGCCGAGGCGGGTCTTGACCCGCCCCGCGACCGGTGCCTTGGCCACGACCAGCATCCGCGGCGCCGCGGCCGGGCCGGCGCCCGCGGCGTACGGAGTGGGGGTGGGGCGGGGGGTGGGGGTGCTCATGCGAGGGCCTTCCAGAAGTCGCGCGCCGTGCGGACGGTGCCCTTGACCGACCCCGACACCTTCGAGCGGGTGCCGGCGGCGCGGGGGTGGTAGCCCACGTCGCGCTCGGAGACCCGCCACCCGGCGACGGTGACCTTCTGCAGCAGCTCGACGGGGTAGCCGAAGCGGCGGTCCTCGACACCGAGGTCGAGCAGGTCCTGGCGCCGCGAGACCCGCATCGGGGCGATGTCGTGGGCCTGCATCGCGATCCGACGGCGCAGCCAGGCCACGATCAGCGCGTTGCCGGCGCGGGCGTGCCACGGCCACACACCGCGCTGCACGGGGCGGCGACGGCCCACGGCGAAGTCGGCGCGGCCCGAGGCGACGTCGTCGAGCAGCGGCAGCAGCTCGGCGGGGTCGAAGGAGCCGTCGCCGTCCATGAAGGCGACGTAGTCGTGGGTGGCGGCGAGGAGCCCGGCGTGCACGGCCGAGCCGTAGCCGGGCACGCTCTCGCGCACGACCCGGGCGCCGAGCCGCTCGGCGACCGCGGCCGTGCCGTCGACCGATCCGTTGTCGACGACGATCACCGAGAAGCGGGCGGGCACCCGCGGGATCAGGTCGCCCAGGGCAGGCGCCTCGTCCTTGCAGGGGAGGACGAGGTCGCAGACGGGCACGTCGTCAACGGTAGGTGGCATCGTGGCGGTGAACCCTTACGAAGAGGTGACGCCGGTCGGTCCGGCCGCCCCATCGAACCGCACCGGGTGCTCGGGGGTGTTCACCCGGGAGGCCAGACGTTCGCGCGTCGTTCCCCCGGCGTTCCCGCAGCGTGCGCCGCGTGTCGTGCGCGATCGCGCGCGTGGCTGCGGCACCGCGCGGGCCCGGGTCGTCGCTGTCGGGCGCCACCGGTGGGCTGGCTAGGGTCTGGGCATGGCGACCAGCCCCCCTCTGACCGACCCGCCCCCGGCCCCGGCGGGAGCGGCGCCGGTCGAGAACCGCTCCGGCGCCCGCGCCGCCGCCTGGGGCCTCGGCGTCGCCGTCGTGCTGGTGGCGCTCGCGATCGTCGTGCCCCGCGTCCTCGACTGGGAGACCTGGACGCGCGCGCCGCGCTCCTACACCGACCTCGCGGTGCCGCCGCTGCACGGGTTCTGGGACCCCAAGCTGTTCGGCCCCGGCACGGTGCCGGCGCTGCTGGTCGCGCTCGTGGGGTGGCGCTGGTTCGCCGGGTGGGCGGAGACCCTCCCGTGGCGGCGTCTGCTGCTCGTGTCGTACGTCGTGGCGCTGGCCTGGATGGTCTCGCTGGCCCTGGTCGACGGCAGCTCGGGCCTCTCGCGGGTGCTGGGCAGCGACGTGGAGTACCTCCCCACCGCCCGGGAGGTCGACGGGATCGGCACCCTGCTCCAGGAGTACGTCGGACGCATCTCCTACTCCTCCCCCGACAACTGGCCCACCCACGTCGCCGGCCACCCGCCGCTGGCGCTGCTGTTCTTCGTCGGGCTGGTGCGGGTCGGTCTGGGCGGCGACCTGGCGGCCGGGATCGTGGTGACCGTGCTCGCCGCGACCACGGCGCTGGCGGTGATGACCACGCTGCGCGCGCTGGGTCACGAGGCCCTCGCCCGGCGGGCCGCCCCCTTCCTCGTGCTCGCCCCGGCGGCGGTCTTCATGGCCGTCTCCGCCGACGCCCTCTTCGGCGCGCTGGGCGCCTGGGGCCTGGCCTGCCTGGCGCTCGGGGCCCGCCACGCCTCGCGCCGCGGCCTGCTGGCGTGGTCGACGCTGGCGGGCCTGCTGCTCGGCGCCATGGTGATGACGTCCTACGGCCTGCCGCTGCTCGGCCTCACCGCGCTGGCGGTGCTGGCCCTGGCCCGCTCCTGGCTGCCGCTGCCGGTCGCCGCGGGCGCCGCGCTCGTGGTGGTGCTCGGCTTCGCCGCGGGCGGCTTCGCGTGGTGGGAGGCCTACCCCGTGCTCCACGACCGCTACTGGGAGGGCATCGCCGCCGACCGGCCGGCGTCGTACTGGCTGTGGGGCAACCTCGCGGCCCTCGTGCTCAGCGCTGGTCCCCTGCTCGGCTCGGCGCTGGCCGTGGCCGGCCTCAGGGCGCGCCGGCTGGGGCGCGCCGTGCTCGCCTCGCCGCTGCTGCTCGTGCTCAGCGCCGCCCTGGCCGTGGCCGTCGCCGACGCCTCACGGATGAGCAAGGCCGAGGTCGAGCGGATCTGGGTGCCGTTCGTGCCGTGGATGATGATCGGTGCGGCCTTCCTCCCCGAGCGGTGGCGGCGCTGGGGGCTGGGCCTGCAGCTGGTCGCGGCGCTGCTGCTGCAGCACCTCATGTACACCAGCTGGTAGCCGTCGCCCAGCCCAGCCCGGTCGGGGCAGCCGGCACCCCGGCCGCCCCGATCCGTGCCTCAGGCGCGCAGCGGCGCGGTGGCGAAGGCGGGCAGGCCCTCCTCGGGGGCGATGGCCGCGGCGAAGCCGAGCTCGGCGCGGGCGCGCTCGGGCGAGGCGACGATGTGGCGCACGTCGCCGAGCCGGAACCCGCCGGTGACCTCGGGGGCGATCTCCGCGCCGCCGTCGGCGCCCGTGCCGGTGGCGACGAGCTCGGCGACCTGCTTGATGGCCACCGGTCGCCCGGAGGCGACGTTGTAGGCGGCGTAGTGACCCGTCGGGGCGGCCACGACGGCGCGCAGCGCGGCGACGTTGGCCTGCGCGACGTCGCTGACGTGCACGAAGTCGCGCATCTGCGCGCCGTCCTCGTAGACCTTGGGCGCCTCGCCACGCTCGAGGGAGGACCGGAACATCGCCGCCACCCCCGAGTACGGCGTGTCGCGCGGCATGCCCGGGCCGTAGACGTTGTGGTAGCGCAGCGCCACCGCGGCGGCGTCGGCCTGGCGCACCCACGCCGAGGTGTAGTGCTCCTGGGCCAGCTTGCTGGCGGCGTAGCTGGAGCGCGGGTCGAGGCGGGCGTCCTCGTCGACCAGGGCCCAGCCGAGCGGTCCGCCGCACACGGGGCAGTGGTTGTCGAAGTCGCCGGACTCCAGCGCCGCGACGGTGCGCGGCCCCGGGGCCTGGTCGCCGTGCTCGGGGCAGGTGTAGCGCCCCTCGCCGTAGACGACCATGCTCGAGGCGAGCACCATCCGGTCGACGCGCGCCTCGTGCATGGCCGCGAGCAGCACCGCCGTGCCGTAGTCGTTGTGCGAGGCGTAGGCCGGCAGGTCGGCCACCTTCACCCCGGCCCCCACGACGGCCGCCTGGTGGCAGACCGCGTCGACGCCGTCGAGCAGCGCGCTCACCGCGTCGGCGTCGCGCACGTCGACGTGGTGGGTGCCCGCGGGCGGGCGGGCCTCGCCGTGGGCCATGTCGAGCATCCAGTCGACGCGCACGACCTCGTCGCCGTCGGCCTCCAAGGCCTCGGCCACCGCGGCGCCGATGAAGCCGGCCGAGCCGGTCAGCAGGACCTTCACGCGCCCGCCTCCTCGCCCTGCTCGCCCGCGCCGGCGGGGGTCGGGATGCCGTAGGACAGCTCCATGCCCTCGGCCCAGGTGGAGCAGGTGCACCCGTCGGGGTCGGGGAGGCTCTCGATGGTGCGGGTGAGCACGCCCTTGAGCCGCTCGAGGTTGGCCTGGAAGAGCGCGAAGACCTCCTCCTGGCCGACGCCCTGGCCGGCCTCGACGCCGGCGTCCATGTCGGTGACCAGCGCGATGGCGGTGTAGCACTGCTGCATCTCACGGGCCAGCGGCGCCTCGGGGTGGCCGGTCATGTTGATGAGCGACCAGCCCTGGGCGGCGTAGTGCTGCGACTCGGCGCGGGTGGAGAAGCGGGGGCCCTCGATGACCACCATCGTGCCGCCGGCCTTGATCTCCGTGTCGGCACCGGCCACGGCCGCACCGAGGCGCTCGCAGTAGGGGTCGGCGTAGGGCAGGTGGACCGCGCCGCTCTCGACGTAGGACGGGATGCGGCGGTAGGTGCGGTCGACCAGCTGGTCGGGCACGACGATGTCGCCGGGCGCGACCTCCTCGCGCAGCCCACCGACGGCGCAGGGCGCGAGCACCTGGCGCACGCCCAGCGAGCGCAGCGCCCAGAGGTTGGCGCGGTAGGGGATGGCGTGGGGCGGGTAGTCGTGGTGGTCGCCGTGGCGCGGCAGGAAGGCCACCCGGCGCCCGGCCACGGTGCCGACCGAGATGGTCGCCGAGGGCAGGCCGTAGGGGGTCTCGACGCTGACCTGCTCGGGGTCGTCGAGGAAGGAGTAGAAGCCGGTGCCGCCGATCACGGCGACGTCTGCGGTCGCGTTCATGGCCGCAACTGTGCCAGCCCTCACCCCGGCCCTCACCGGGGGTGCTGGTCGACGTGCTCGGGGTCGCTGCTCGGGGTCGCTGCTCGGGGTCGCTGCACGAGGTCGGTGCTCGGGGTCGCTGCCCGGGGTCGCTGCTCTGTGTCGGTGCCCGGGTCAGCGCTCGGAGGCCGGCAGGGCCAGCGCGCTCCACACCGCGGCCCAGACCTGCTTGGGCGGCACCCCGGCGTCGAGGGCCTCCTGGGCCGTGCGGTCGCCCAGCTCGCTCATGACGAAGAAGCTCGCCCACGACCGCGACGACGCCGTGCCCAGGGCGTGGTCGAGGCGCTCCCAGAACTCGGTGTGCCGCATGGCGCCCATGATGCCTCGCGCCGCCGACGGCGCCCGACCGAGGGTGGCCCGAGGACGACCACCCGCGGTCAGGTGAGGAGCAGCCGGTCGAGGCGGCGGCGCACGACGAGGAGTCCGGCGACCCCCATGACCACGAGGTAGACCACCGAGACCGCCGAGGCCCAGGAGACCGTGCCCGTGGTCAGCTCGCGGCACAGGACGACGCCGCGGTAGAGCGGGGTGCACTCCACGACCCAGCGCAGCCAGGTGGGGAAGGCCGTGACCGGGAAGAAGGTCGCGGAGAACAGGAACATCGGCAGCGTCGCCAGGGTGACCAGCTCGAAGTCCTGCCAGGAGCGCATGAAGGTGGTCAGCGCCATGCACACCCCGCCGAAGGCCAGCCCGATGAGCAGCGCGGCGGGCACGACGAGCACCGCCCACCACGACGACACCAGGCCCATCAGCAGCATGACGACCAGGAAGCCCGCGGAGTAGATGCCGCCGCGCAGCAGCGACCAGCTCAGCTCGCCGCGGGCGATGTCCATGGTGGTCAGCGGCGTGGCGAGCATCTGGTCGAAGAGCTTGTTGTACTTGAGCTTGAAGAAGAAGTTGAAGGTGGCGTCGAGGATCGTGCCGTTCATGGCCGAGGCCGCGAGCATGCCGGGGGCGACGAAGGCGGCGTACTCGATCGTCCGGCCGTCGACCTCGAAGCCCGTGACGAGCTGGCCGACGCCCACGCCGATCGAGAACAGGTAGAAGACCGGCTCCAGGAAGCCGGTGAGGAAGATGTACCAGGCGCGGCGGTAGGCCAGGAAGTTGCGGTAGAGCAGCAGCGCGGTGGCCTCGCGGGCCCCGAGAGGCGAGGCGGCCTGGCGCGCGACGGCGGCGGTGACGGCGCTCATCAGGAGATCAGCCTCCGCTGCAGGCGGCGGGCGGCCCAGCCCCAGCCGAGCGCGGCCAGCACCACCAGGTAGGCGACGTGGACCAGCGCGGCGGACACGTCGACCCGGCCCAGCGTGAGCATCCGCGTCAGGTCGACGCCGTGCCACAGGGGGGTGATGGTGGCCAGCAGCTCGAGCGGCGCGTCGAGGTTGGCCACCGGGAAGAAGGCCCCGGAGAACAGGAAGAGCGGGATCATGCCGAGGCGGAAGATGAGGTTGAAGGCGCTCTCGTCCTTGGCGCCCGCGGCGTAGGCGTAGACCGGGGTGGCGAAGGCCAGGCCCACCAGCAGCTGCACCAGGAACGCCAGCAGCACTCCCCCGACGCTGCTGAAGACCCCGAAGGGCGCCATCACCGCGAGGAACACCGCGGAGGTGAGCGCCACGCGGAAGAGCACGAAGGCCAGGTGCGCCAGCATGATGTCGCCCACGCGCAGCGGCGCCGCGATCATGCCGAAGTAGACCTTGTGCCACTTGACCATGTCCATGACGGGGTAGGTGGTCTCCCCGATCACCGTGGTCATCGCCTGGGCCGCCACCAGGCCGGGCGCCACGAAGGCGAGATAGCTGGTGGCGCCCTCGAGCTCGGCGGGGTCGCCCTCGATGAAGCCGCCGAGCAGCACGCCCATGGCCACGACGTAGAGCAGCGGGGTGACGAAGGAGGAGACGATCGTGCCCTTCCACGTGCGGCGGTAGACCGTCAGCCAGTAGTCGAGCAGCCGCAGCGCGCCGGCCAGGGTGCTGGCGGGCGCGGTGGCCCGGGTCGGGTCGGGGGCCCCGGAGGAGGTGGCGGCCATCAGTCGACCAGGGTCCGGCCGGTGAGGCGGAGGAAGACGTCCTCCAGCGTGGAGCGGCGCACCAGCGTGGCGACCGGCACCAGCCCGCGCTCGTGCACCTTGGCCACGGTCTCCTCGCCGTCGTGGGAGTAGAGCAGGAGCCGGTCGGGCAGCACCTCGACCCGGTCGGCGAGGTCCTCGACCTGGCGGGCGACGACCTCGTGGGTGTCGCCCTCCTGGGCCACGCCGAAGCGGAGCTCGGCCACCTCGCGGGTCGAGTGCTCGGCGATCAGGTCGAGCGGGGAGCCCTCGGCGACGATGAGCCCCTTGTCCATCACCACGAGCCGGTCGGTCAGCTGCTCGGCCTCGTCCATGTAGTGGGTCGTGAGGACCAGGGTGACGCCCTGCTGCTTGAGGCGGAACAGCCGGTCCCACACGACGTGGCGGGCCTGGGGGTCCAGGCCGGTGGTCGGCTCGTCGAGCAGCAGGACCTCGGGCCGGTTGATCAGCGAGCGGGCGATGGTCAGGCGTCGCTTCATGCCCCCGGAGAGGTCCTCGACCATCGAGCCGGCCTTCTCGGTCAGCTGCACGAACTCCAGCAGCTCGTCGACGCGGGCACGGACCTCCTTGCGCGGCAGGCCGAAGTAGCGGCCGTAGACGAAGAGGTTCTCCCGCACCGTCAGCTCGGTGTCGAGGGTGTCCTCCTGCGGGCAGACACCGATGCGGGCGCGGATCTCAGGACCGTCGACGGCCGGGTCGAGACCGAGGATGCGCAGCTCACCGCCGCTGATGGGCGACACGGCGGCCACCATGCGCATGGTCGAGGACTTGCCGGCGCCGTTGGGCCCCAGGAAGCCGAAGGCCTCACCCCGGCGCACGTCGACGTCGATGCCGCGCACGGCCTCGACGTCGCCGAACCCCTTGCGCAGGCCCTGGGCCCAGATCATCGAGTCGGTCGCCGTCACCCGAGCACCCTAGGCCCGACCGCCGACAGCACGCCTCCGCTTTCCCGCCCCACCCGACGCCGCGCCGGAGGGGCCGTGCCGGACATCTCCGCGGCGCGCAGCGAGTGGCCCGAGCGGGCCCAGCCGTCGGGGGGAGCCCGGCTGTCGGCGGCGTCGGCGACACTGGCCCGGTGACCCCTCCCACCCCCGCTGCCGCGCCGCCGCCCGCCGACGCGCTGGCGCGCTTCAGCGAGCCGACGCGCACGTGGTTCGCCGCGGCGTTCGCGGAGCCCACCCCGGCGCAGGCCGGCGCGTGGGAGGCGATCGGCGCGGGCCGGCACGCCCTGGTGGTGGCGCCCACCGGGTCGGGCAAGACCCTGTCGGCCTTCCTGTGGTCGCTCGACCGGCTGCTGTCGACCCCTCCGCCGGAGGACAGGCAGCGCCGCTGCCGGGTGCTCTACGTCTCCCCGCTGAAGGCGCTGGCCGTGGACGTCGAGCGCAACCTGCGCTCCCCGCTCACGGGCATCCGGCACACCGCCGACCGGCTCGGGGCCGAGGTGGCCGACGTGCGGGTCGGCGTGCGCTCCGGCGACACGAGCGCGGCCGACCGCCGCAAGCTCACCACCGCTCCGCCCGACATCATGATCACGACGCCCGAGTCGCTCTTCCTGATGCTCACCTCCCAGGCCCGCGAGTCGCTGCGCGGCGTGGAGACGGTCATCGTCGACGAGGTCCACGCCGTGGCCGGCGGCAAGCGCGGCGCCCACCTCGCCCTCACCCTCGAGCGCCTCGACGCCCTGCTGGAGCGGCCGGCCCAGCGGGTCGGGCTGTCGGCCACCGTGCGGCCGCTGGAGGAGGTCGCGCGCTACCTCGGCGGCTCCGCCCCCGTCGAGATCGTGGCGCCGCCCTCGCGCAAGCAGTGGGAGCTGAGCGTCGTCGTGCCCGTGGAGGACATGACCGCCCCGGGTGGCTACGACGAGGAGGACGCCGACGGCGAGGGCTCGGCCACCCGGGCGGCCTCGATCTGGCCCCATGTCGAGGAGCGCGTCGTCGACCTCATCGAGTCGCACCGCTCGACCATCGTCTTCGCCAACTCCCGGCGGCTCTCCGAGCGCCTCACCTCGCGGCTCAACGAGATCGCCAACGAGCGCGCCGGCGTCGAGCCCGAGGCCGGGGACCTCGTGCCCGTGCCCGCCGGCGCCCACGACCACGACGGCGACCCCCTGGGTGACGGCGCCGGTCACGAGGACGACCAGCCCGACGACCAGCCCGACGACCAGCCCGACGACCTGCCCGACAGCGGACGGGCCGTCCCGTCGCGCCCGCCGGCCCAGGTCATGGCCCAGTCCGGGTCCTCCGGCGGCAGCCCGGAGGGCGCGGTCGTCATCGCCAAGGCCCACCACGGGTCGGTCTCGAAGGAGCAGCGCGCGCTGATCGAGGACGACCTGAAGCGCGGCCGCCTGCCCGCCGTGGTCGCCACCAGCAGCCTCGAGCTCGGCATCGACATGGGGGCGGTCGACCTGGTCGTGCAGATCGAGTCGCCTCCCTCGGTCGCCAGCGCCCTGCAGCGCGTGGGCCGTGCGGGCCACCAGGTCGGCGAGGTGTCACGGGGGGTGCTCTTCCCCAAGCACCGTGGCGACCTCGCCCAGACCGCTGTGGCCGTGCAGCGCATGCGCGCCGGCGCCATCGAGTCGCTGCGGGTGCCGACCAACCCCCTCGACGTGCTGGCCCAGCAGGTCGTGGCCATCACCGCGCTCGAGGCCTGGGACGCCGACGAGCTCTTCGCCCTGGTGCGCCGCTCGGCGCCGTTCACCGCCCTGCCCCGCTCGGCCTACGACGCCACCCTCGACCTGCTCAGCGGCCGCTACCCCTCCGACGAGTTCGCCGAGCTGCGCCCGCGCATCGTCTGGGACCGCGTCACCGGAGAGCTCACCGGTCGGCCCGGCGCGCAACGCCTCGCGGTGACCAGCGGCGGCACCATCCCCGACCGCGGCCTCTTCGGGGTCTTCCTGGTGGGCGGCGAGGGCCCGGGGCGGCGCGTCGGCGAGCTCGACGAGGAGATGGTCTACGAGTCGCGCGTCGGCGACGTCTTCGCCCTCGGCGCGACCAGCTGGCGCATCGAGGACATCACCCACGACCGGGTCCTCGTCACCCCGGCTCCCGGCATCCCGGGCCGGCTGCCCTTCTGGAAGGGCGACAGCCTGGGCCGCCCCGCCGAGCTGGGCCAGGCCATCGGTGCCTTCACCCGGGAGCTGGCCGCCCTGCCCCGCCCCGCGGCCGAGGCCAAGGTGCGCGAGGAGGGGCTCGACGAGTGGGCCGCGGGCAACCTCGTCTCCTACCTCCACGAGCAGCTGGAGGCCACCAACACCCTGCCCAGCGACCGCACCCTGCTCGTCGAGCGCTTCCGCGACGAGCTCGGTGACTGGCGCCTGGTGCTCCACTCGCCCTACGGCACCCCCGTGCACGCCCCGTGGGCCCTCGCGCTCAACGCACGCCTGCGCGAGCGCTACGGCGTCGACGGCCAGGCCGTGGCCTCCGACGACGGCATCGTCATCCGCATCCCCGACACCGACGCCGAGCCGCCCGGCGCGGAGCTGGTGGTCTTCGAGCCCGACGAGGTCGACGACCTGGTCACCCAGGAGGTCGGCGGCTCGGCGCTCTTCGCCTCCCGCTTCCGCGAGTGCGCCGCCCGGGCCCTGCTGCTGCCCCGGCGCGACCCCGGTCGCCGCTCTCCGCTGTGGCAGCAGCGCCAGCGCTCGGCGGCGCTGCTGGAGGTCGCCTCCAAGTACCCGTCGTTCCCGATCGTGCTCGAGGCCGTGCGCGAGTGCCTCCAGGACGTCTACGACCTCCCGTCCCTGATCGGCCTGATGCGACGGGTGGAGCAGCGCGAGGTGCAGGTGGTCGACGTCGCCACCCCGTCACCCTCGCCCTTCGCCCGCAGCCTCCTCTTCGGCTACGTCGCGCAGTTCGTCTACGAGGGCGACTCCCCCATCGCCGAGCGCCGCGCCGCAGCCCTCTCGCTCGACCAGGGCCTGCTCGCCGAGCTGCTGGGCCGCGCCGAGCTGCGCGAGCTGCTCGACCCCGAGGTGCTCGAGGAGGTCGCCGCCGAGCTCCAGCGGCTGACCGAGGAGCGACGGGCCCGCGACGCCGAGGGCGTGGCCGACCTGCTGCGCCTCCTCGGGCCGCTGAGCACCGACGAGATCACCGCGCGCAGCGTGCCCGACGCCGACGTCACCGGGTGGCTTGCCGCGCTCGCGCAGAGCCGTCGCGTGGTCGAGCTGCGGATGGCCGGCGACGAGCGCTGGTCGGCGATCGAGGACGTCGGCCGCCTGCGCGACGGTCTGGGCACCCCCGTGCCCCCGGGCACGCCCGAGGCCTTCACCGACCCCGTCGACGACCCGCTGGGCGACCTGGTCGCACGCTTCGCGCGCACCCACGGACCCTTCACCACCGACGACGTCGCCGCGCGCCTGGGCCTCGGCACGGCGGTCGTGCGCCACACCCTGCAGCGCCTCGCCGCCTCGGGCCGGGTGCTGGAGGGCGAGTTCCGACCGCACGGCTCGGGCAGCGAGTGGTGCGAGGCCGAGGTGCTGCGCCGCCTGCGCCGCCGCTCGCTGGCCCGGCTGCGCAAGGAGGTCGAGCCCGTCGACCCCGAGGCGCTGGGCCGCTTCCTGCCGGCCTGGCAGCACGTGTGGGCCGCCTCCACCAGCGGTCGCGGCGGCCTGCGCGGCGTCGACGGGGTGCTGGCCGCCGTCGACCAGCTCGCCGGCTGTGCCGTGCCCGCCTCGGCGCTGGAGCCGCTGGTGCTCTCGGCGCGGGTGCGCGACTACGAGCCCTCCTACCTCGACGAGCTCACCGCCTCCGGGGAGGTCGTCTGGTCGGGTCATGGCGCGCTGCCGGGCTCCGACGGCTGGGTGTCGCTCCACCTCGCCGACCAGGCCCCGCTGACGCTGCCCGCCCACGAGCCCTTCGACCACAGCGAGCTGCACCAGGCCCTCCTCGACTCCCTCGAGGGCGGCGGCGCGTGGTTCTTCCGCCAGCTCGTGCAGCAGGTGCAGGCCACCGGCCAGAGCGCCACCGACCAGGCCGTCTCGGCGGCGCTGTGGGACCTGGTGTGGTCGGGGCGGGTCAGCAACGACACCCTCACCCCGCTGCGCGCGCTGACCCGCGGTGGCTCCTCGGCCCACCGCAGCAAGCGCCCGCCGCCGCGGCTGCGGATGTCGTCGACCACCGGCGGGCGCGGCGGCGCCCGACCCGCGCCACGCACCGGCCCTCCCGAGACCGCCGGCCGCTGGGCGCTGCTGCCCGACGTCGACGCCGACCCGACCCGCCGCGCCCACGCCAGCGCCGAGCACCTGCTGGAGCGTCACGGCGTGGTGATCCGCGGTGCCGTGATGAGCGAGCGCGTCGCCGGCGGCTTCGCCGCGGTCTACAAGGTGCTCTCGGCCTTCGAGGACTCCGGTCGCTGCCGGCGGGGCTACTTCGTCAGCGGCCTGGGCGCAGCGCAGTTCGGCACCGCGGGCTCCATCGACCGGCTGCGGACCTTCTCCGAGGCCGCCGAGGGATCCGGCGACGCCAAGCCCCTCGCGGTCGCCCTCGCCGCCACCGATCCCGCCAACCCCTACGGCGCGGCCCTGCCCTGGCCCGCGCGACCCTCGACCAGCGAGGCCGCCGAGGGCGAGAAGGGCCACCGCCCCGGCCGCAAGGCCGGCGGCCTGGTGGTGCTCGTCGACGGGGAGCTCACCCTCTACGTCGAGCGCGGCGGCCGCACCCTGCTCACCTGGACCGACGACGTCGACCGGCTCACCCTCGGCGCCCAGTCGCTCGCCGACGCCGCCCGGGCCGGGGCGCTGGGCCGGATGACGGTGGAGAAGGCCGACGGTGCCCCGCTGCTGGGCGGCGGCACGACCCCGCTGCGCGAGGCGCTGCAGTCGGCCGGCTTCCTGGCCACCCCGCGCGGGCTGCAGCTGAGGAGCCGGGGTGCCTGAGGGCGACACCGTCTTCCGCGCCGCCCGGCTGCTCGACCGCTCGCTCTCGGGCCGGGTGCTCGTGCGCACCGACTTCCGGGTGCCGCAGCACGCCACCACCGACCTGTCCGGGGGCAGCGTGCGGGCGACGGTCTCGCGCGGCAAGCACCTGCTCACGCGCATCGAGCACCCGACCGGCCGCTGGACCCTCCACACCCACCTCAAGATGGAGGGCGCCTGGCGGGTGCTGGACTCCGGGGCGCGCTGGCCCCGCCCGGCCCACCAGGCACGCGTCGTGCTCGACGTGGGTCCGCGTCACGCGGTCGGCTTCTCCCTGGGGATCGTGGAGCTGCTCCCCACCGCTGACGAGGACTCCGTCGTGGGCCACCTCGGACCCGACCTGCTCGGCCCCGACTGGGACGAGGACGAGGCGCTGCGCCGCTTGCACAAGGACGACGCCCGCGAGGTCGGCGACGCGCTGCGCGACCAGACCAGGCTGGCGGGCCTGGGCAATATGTACGTCGCCGAGCTGTGCTTCGTCTCCGGCGTGCACCCCCGCGTGCCGGTCGGCGAGGTGCGCGACCTGCCGCGCATGGTGCGCCGTGGGCGCCAGATGCTCGACCTCAACAAGGAGCGGGCGGTCCAGTCCACCACCGGCGACCTGCGCGAGCGCCGGCGCACGTGGGTCTACCGGCAGGACCACGCGCCGTGCCGGCGCTGCGGCACGAGGGTGGAGGTCGACGTGCAGGGCCCGGCCGGCCGCGAGCGCGCGATCTACTTCTGCCCGTCGTGCCAGCCCGAGCCCGCGGGACCCGGCCGGCCCTGAGCGACGGCCCGACCCGCTCCGGGGCTGCGTCGGGTCAGGCGGCGGAGGCGACGACGGGGCCGGCGGCGCGCGGCACCGGGAGCGGTGTGGCCGCGGTGGCGGCCTCCTCCAGGGCGACGGCGTCGGAGACCGAGCGGAGCACCAGCGAGAGCGGCACGTCGAGGGCCTGGCACAGCGAGAACAGCAGCTCGGAGGAGGCTTCCTTCTGGCCGCGCTCGATCTCGGAGATGTAGCCCAGGCTGACCCTGGCCTGCTCGGAGACCTCGCGCAGGGTCATGCCCCGTTGCATCCGCTGCGCGCGGAGCACGTCGCCGAGCAGGCGGCGGAAGAGCACCATGCGAGCCTCCGTGGGTTGTCCGGGTCGATCTCCGGGTCGATCAAGGATGCCAACGCTACCGGAGAGGGTTCTGTTCCAGCCGGAGGTCCCCGGGGTCGGTGTCGTCGTGGGGCTCCCCGGGACCGCCGGCCTCCTGGTCGAGGTGCACCAGCAGGCCGAGCAGCGCCTCGCGACACGTGCTCTCCTGGATCTGCGCGCGCGTGCCCGCGAGCTCCAGCGACAGCACCGAGGTGACCTCGGGGCCGGCCACGCCGACGAAGACCGTGCCCACCGGGCGCCCCTCCTGCGGGTCGGGCCCCGCCACCCCCGTCGTGGCCAGGGCGTACGTCGCGCCTGCGATCCGGCGGGCGCCCCCGGCCATCGCGGCGGCGCAGTCGGCCGAGACGACGCCGTGCTCGTCGACCAGCTCCTGGGGCACGCCCAGCAGCGAGACCTTGAGGTCGGTGGCGTAGGTGACCACCCCGCCGCGGTAGACCGCCGACGCACCCGGCACGGCGGTGAGCGCCGCCGCCAGCCGGCCGCCGGTGAGCGACTCGGCGGTGGCGACGGTCGCTCCCTCGGCGCGCAGCCGGTCGACCAGTCGGGTGGCGACCGCGGTGAGGTCGTCGGGGGCGGGGCGTCGCAGCATGCCCCGACCCTGCCACAGCGGGTGCAGCGTCGTGCCGGTCGGGCGAGGGCCGGGCGAGGGCACCGCCCGTAGGCTCCCCGGCATGCCGCTGCCCATCGAGGACTACGCCCTGATCGGCGACCGGCGCACCGCGGCGCTGGTCGGGACCGACGGCTCGGTCGACTGGCTCTGCCTGCCCCGCTTCGACTCCCCCGCCTGCCTGGCCGCCCTGCTCGGCACGCCGGAGCACGGCCACTGGCAGCTGGTGCCGACGGTGCCCTACGCCACCGAGCGGCGCTACCTCGGCTCCTCGGCGATGCTGGAGACGACCTTCACCACGGCCGCGGGCGTGGTGACCCTGACCGACGTGATGCCCCGCGGCGACGAGCGGGCCGACCTGGTGCGCCGCCTGGTCTGCGTGAGCGGCACGGTGCCGATGCGTCACGAGTGGCGGCTGCGCCCCGACTACGGCCGGATCCGGCCGTGGGTGCGTCGCGAGTGCCTCGGCGGCGAGGACGTCATCACCGCGGTGGCCGGCCCCGACAAGCTCGTGCTGCGCGGGCCGCGGCTCCCGGTGGCGGTCGACCACACTCACGCCGACGAGTTCAGTCTCGCCGCCGGGGAGGAGCTGTCCTTCGCGATGGTGTGGCTGCCCTCGCACGTCGAGCCCGGTCACCTGGGCGACCTCGACGCGCGGGTGGCCGAGACGGTGGCCGAGGACGAGGCGTGGGCGCAGGTGTGCCGCCAGGACCTCCCCCACCCCGAGGCCGTGCGCCGCTCGCTGCTCACGCTGCGGCTGATGACCCACGAGGTGACGGGGGGCATCGTCGCGGCGCCCACGACCTCGCTGCCCGAGGAGTTCGGCGGCGAGCGCAACTGGGACTACCGCTTCTGCTGGCTGCGCGACGCCGCGCTGACACTCGCCTCGCTGCTGCAGGCCGGCTACACCGAGGAGGCCGCGGCGTGGCGCGACTGGCTCCTGCGCGCGGTGGCCGGCGACCCCGAGGACCTGCAGGTGATGTACGCCGTGGACGGCTCCCGCCGGCTGCCCGAGTCGGAGCTCGACCACCTGCCGGGCTACGCCGGCTCACGCCCGGTGAGGATCGGCAACGGCGCCGTCGGGCAGCGCCAGCACGACGTGCTGGGCGAGGTGATGGACGCCCTCGCGCTGGTGCGCGAGCACCTCGGCGACGACGACCCCAACGCCTGGGCGCTGCAGCGGGCCCTGGTCGACGACCTGGTCACCCGCTGGCGCGATCCCGACCACGGCATCTGGGAGATCCGTGGGCAGCCGCGCCACTTCACCCACTCCCGCGCCATGGTGTGGGTCGCCTTCGACCGGGCCGTGCGGGCGGTCGAGGAGCGGGGTCTGCCCGGCGACGTCGACCGGTGGCGCCGCGAGCGCGACGCCGCCCGCGACCTGGTGCTCGGCGAGGGGTGGGACCCCGAGCGGGGCACCTTCGTGCAGCACCCCGGCACCCGCGAGGTCGACGCCTCGCTGCTGGTGCTGGCCACGATCGGGCTGCTGCCCGGCGACGACCCGCGCCTGGCCGGCACCATCCGTGCCGTCGAGGAGGACCTGCTGCGTGACGGGCTCGTGCTGCGCTACCGCACCGCCAGCGGGGTCGACGGGCTCTCCGGCGACGAGCACCCCTTCCTGGCGTGCTCGTTCTGGCTGGCCTCGGCCTACGCCGTGGTCGGCCGCCTCGACGACGCGCGGGCCCTGCTCGGGCGGCTGGTCGGGCTGTCCACCGACGTCGGCCTCCTCGCCGAGGAGTACGACCCGGGGGCCGAGCGCATGGTCGGCAACTTCCCCCAGGCCTTCAGCCACCTGGCCCTCGTGCAGGCGGCGTTCCACCTCGCCGCGGCCGAGCGGCGCTGACGGCGTCTCGCGCTGCGACGGTCCGGACGCAGGACGGGGCCCTGCCGGTCGGCAGGGCCCCGTCGGTGCTGGTGCGGGTGGTGCGGGTCGTGCGGGTCAGGCGGTCACTTCACGACCTTGATCGTGGAGGTCCCGCCGACGGTCGTGCCGTTCTTGCTCCACTCGACCTGGAGGGTCTTGGTGCCGACCCGGTCGAAGGGCGCCAGGCGGATCGTCGCGACGCCCTGGCGGTTGGTCGTGGCGGTGCGGGTCTCGCCGCCGGGCAGCCGCACGGTGACGGTGCCGCCGCGGGCGGGCTCGCCGTCGGCGGTGACCTTCACCCGCAGGGTCACCTTGGTCTTGCCGGCCTTGACCTTCTTGGGGGTGCTGCTGACCGTGAGCGCCAGCTCCGCGGCCGGGGGCTCCACGACGTCCTCGACCAGGTCGAGACCCATGACCACCGGGTCGTGGTCGGAGGAGCGGAACGGGCCGTCGGTGTGGAAGTCGGTCGGGCTGTAGTTGTAGCGGCTGTACTCCATGTAGATCGACTCACCGGAGTTGATGTTCCAGATGTCGTGGCCGGTCATCGCCTCGAGCGCCGCGTCGTTGGCGAGCACGTGGTCGAGGGAGCCGGAGAGGCCGCTGAAGGAGTAGGAGTACTCCGCGTCGGCGCCCTCGCCGTCCTCGATGTTGGTGTAGCCGGCCTGGTAGAGGACCTGGAGCGGGTCCTCCTGGGAGTAGGAGTTGAAGTCGCCGACGAGCAGGACGCCCTCGGCGCCGCTCTCCTGCTGCACACCGGGCACCCAGTCGCGCAGCGCGGTGGCCTGGGCCACGCGGTCGGGGTTGGCGTTGCCCTGCCCGGTGCCGTCGTCGGCGCCGGAGCCCTTGGACTTGAAGTGGTTGACCACGAAGAGGAACGGCTGGTCGCCGCCCTTCGGCGTGAAGGCCTGGGCGATGGGCTCGCGGGCGTTGTCGAAGGCCTCGCCCGAGCCGCTCAGCGCGCCGAGGGAACGGGCCTCGCCGGTGCGCTCGACGGCGGCCGGCTTGTAGATGATGGCGTTGCTGATGACGTCCATCTCCGCCGCCGGGGGCAGCTCGGTCGACGACGGGTTGGCCGCCCACGTGCCGGCGCCGGCGTCGGCGTTGAGCGCCGCCACCAGCGTCTCGGTGGCCTCGTCGGCGTCGCCGTCGACGACCAGCGAGTTCTCGATCTCCATGAGGCCCACGACGTCGGCGTCGAGGGCGTTGATGGCCGAGACGATCTTGGCCTGCTGACGCGCGAGGTCCTGGGGGTCCCAGGCGCCGCGCTGCTCGCAGCCGCCGCCGACGGAGTTGCCGTCGCCGTCCTTGTCGGGGAACGTCGTGCAGCCGCCGTCGCCGACGTTGTCGTCGTCGGCGTCGCCGAGGGTGGTGAAGTAGTTGAGGACGTTGAAGGAGGCGACCTTGAGGTCGCTCTCGCCGTCGGCCTCGATGCGTGCCTCGTCGGGCGCGTCGGTCCGGGTGTTCTCGAAGGTCGCCGGTGACGTCGCGGTGTAGTCCGGGCCGCTGACGGTCTGCAGCGGCTGGAAGCGGTACGTCGGGGCGCTCGGCGAGCCGCCCTGGGTGAGGATGACGTCGTCGGTGAACGTCGCCGCCGCCCCGACCCGCACGGGGGCGGTGTTGGAGAGGTAGGGCGGGGTCAGCGTCTTGCCGTTGGTGCCCGGGGCGTAGGTCGTGCCGGAGGCGTCGTCGAGCACGATGGCCCGAGCGGCGTTGTCGGCCTCGACCGCGCGGATCGCCGCGGTGTCCTGGGCGTCGGCGACCTCGGTGGGCTGGATGAGCGGCGTGTCGCCCAGGGCCAGGCCGACCTCGCCGAACTGGTGGGTGGAGAAGGTGTTGGTGACGGTGAAGTCGTCGGTGGGGTCGTAGAGCATCCCCTCCAGCGCCTCCTTCTCCGCCGCCGTGGCGGGCCACGCCGTGGTGGTGGTCGCCGTGACGGGCGCGGCCGGGGTGTCGAGCACCGTGGTCTCGGCCGCCGAGGAGACGACCTGGGTCTGGCCGGCGTACTCGTCGACGTCGCCGGTGACCTCGACGTGGTCGCCGGGCTCCACGCCCACGCTGCCGGCACCGTTGGGGTAGTAGACGAAGACGCCGTCGGAGGACGTGCGCGTGGTCGGGTCGACCGACCCGCCCGTGCCGGGGGTCTGCAGGTAGAACCCGTAGAGGAAGCGCGGGGCCGCCGTCACGACACCCGAGGTGGTCACGGGGTCGCCGTCGAGCGGCGAGGCCGCGCCGGTGCCCTGGATCTCGGGGATGGTGGCCTCGACCGGGTCGGGCTCGGGCTCGGGCTCGCCGGCGCCGCCGGAGCTCTGCGGCACCGGGGTGCCCTCGACGAAGTCGTCGGCGTTGTCGTCGGAGTCCGTGCCCGTGGCGGTGCGCGCAGCCGAGGTGCTGTTGGTCAGGGCGACGCCGGTGTTGCGCTCCTCGAAGGAGGTGGGCGTCGTGCCGTAGCCGACGGCGTCGAGGACACCGGCCGCGCCGGCGAGCTCTCCGGTGGTGCTCACGGGGGTCTCGGAGGAGGCCAGCAGGACGACGCCGTTGCTGCCGGACATGGCGATGGTGCCGGTCGCGTCGGGCGTCGGCAGGGCGGCGGCCAGCGTGGTGCCGGCGGCCTGCTGCACCAGGTAGTGCCCGCCCGCGGGCACGGAGCCCGAGAGGGGCGTGACCTGGGCGCTGGTGCCGGTGGCGCTGCGGTACTGCACCGACATCCCGGTGACGCTGATGGCGCTCGCGGTGGGGTTGTAGAGCTCGATGAAGTCGTGGGTGAAGGCGGCGCCGGTGTTGCCACCGCCGCCGTAGACCTCGCTGATGACCAGACCGGAGCCGTCGGGCGCGGCCAGGGCGGGGGCGCCGGCGAGACCGGTGACGACCGCCGCGAGGCTGAACGCGCCGGCGACGGGCAGAGCCACCCGGCGGGTGGCTCGAGGGGACAGGGGCATGACGGACCTTCCGAGGGAGGGGTGCGTGCGGGACGTGCTCGTGGGTGCGCCCGACGGGCGACCCGGGGGCCGCCCGTGAGCGGGGCCGCCGACGTGCGTCGGCGGCCCCGGTCAGGACGGTGTGCTGCTGGGGACCAGCGGCTCAGCGGGTGCCCGAGACCGGCACCGTGACGGTGGTGCCGCTCGGTGCGGCCACCAGCTCGACCACGCCGCCGGAGGACCCGGCGGGCACGGTGAGCGTGACGGTGGCGCTGCCGCCGTCGACGGTGGTGATCGGGAAGGTGCCGAGCGGGCTCGTGGTCGAGCCGTCGACGTAGGTCGCGGTCAGCTCGGTGTTGGCCGGGCTGCCCAGCGAGGTGAGGTTGAGCTTCGAGAGGGTGAAGCTCGCCTCCTCGCCGGCGACGAGCGCGTCGGGCAGGCCCGACTCGGTGACCTGCTGGCGCGCGAAGTCGGGCGAGACCGGGTCGTTGCCGGCCAGGTAGTCGCGCCAGAGCTCGGCGTCGAGCAGGCCGGTGTCGGTGAAGGTGCCGTTGGTGAAGGCGCGGAAGTTGTCGCCGCCCGTGGCCAGGAACGACAGCGTCGAGATCGTGTAGGTGCGCGCCGGGTCGAGCGGCTCGCCGTCGATGAGCACCGAGGTGATGCGCGAGCCGGCGGGGGCCGTCGGGTCGGTGGTGACCTGGACGTTGTCGGACATCCCGAGCTGCAGGTAGGGGCGCGAGGGCACGGAGCCGTCGGCGTTGGTCTGGTACTGCTGCTCCAGCACCTGCTTCAGGTCGGCACCGGTGAGCTTGACGATCGCGACGGTGTTGTTGAAGGGCAGCACGGCGTTGGCCTCGGCGAAGGTGACCACGCCGTCGGTGTTGGCCGGGTTGCTGGTCGTGTCGCCGGCGAAGAGCAGCTCGGCGCGCAGGCCGCCGGGGTTGGTCAGCCCCAGGTCGGGCTCGGCGAAGTCCTGCACGCCGTCGCGCAGGGCGTTGGCGACGAGGTCGCCCAGGGCCGACTCCTCCGCACGGGCGTCACGCGTGCCGCCGGTGTAGCCGTCGGGGCCGTAGCTGCCGCCGGCGAAGGCGGTGGTGATGTCGTCGGTGATCTCCGCGACCGGCTGGTTGCCGATCTCGGCGGCCAGCCGCAGCGCGCGGTTGGTGATCTGCTGCACCTTGACCACCGCGGGGTAGGACAGGTCGGCCTCGGCGACGCGCGCGACGTTCTCCTGCGTGTAGGCCTTCACCCGGCCGGTGCGCTGGTTGACGCTCAGCGTGATCCGGCCGATGTTCTCGCCGTAGGACCCGGTCTGCAGGACCGGGCGGGTGCGCTCGGTGCCGGGCACGGGGGCGTCCCAGGCGTACTGCTTGTGGGTGTGACCGGTGAAGATGGCGTCGACCTTCGGCGTGGTCCTCGTGACGATGCGGGCGAAGGCGCCGCCCGCGGCGACCTCCTCCTCCAGCGTGGCGCCCGCGGGGGCCCCCTCGCCGGCGCCCTCGTGGAACTCCGCCACGAGCACGTCGGCCTCGCCGTTGCCCGGCCTGCCGTCGGAGAGCTGGCGCGCGACGCGGTTGACCGCGACGACCGGGTCGCCGAACTCGATGCCCTCGATGCCGGCGGGGCTGACCAGGCTCGCGGTCTCCTCGGTCACGGCGCCGATGACGCCGACGGTGACCCCGGCGCGCCTGAAGGTGTCGTAGGCCGGCAGGACCGGCGTGCGGGTGCCCTCGGCGTAGACGTTGGCCCCGAGGTAGGAGAAGTCGGCGACGTCGTCCACGCGGCCGTCGAGGTCGTCGAAGCCGCGGTCGAACTCGTGGTTGCCCACCGACGACGTCTTGAGGCCCAGCGCGTCGAGCACCTTCAGCGTCGGGCGGTCCTTGAACTGGCTGGAGGCGAAGAGCGAGGCACCGATGTTGTCGCCGGCGCTGAGGAAGAGCGTGCGCTTGGGACCGTTGGCGGCCTTGAGCCCCTCGATCGTGGTGGCGAACTTCGTGGTGTTGGCGTCGATGCGACCGTGGAAGTCGTTGATGTTGAGCAGGGTGAGGTCGACGACCTTGTCCGCGCGCGGAGCCGGGGCCGACGGAACGGCCTGGGCGGGAGCGGCGGTGGTGACCGAGAGGGCGGCGGCGGCGACGCCGAGGCCCAGCGACGCGGCGAGTGGACGGGTGGCCCGTCCGGACCAGGAGCGAGATAGCACGAGTGGGAGATCCTTCACACCAAATGGGCGATTGACCTCCGGACCCTAACCCCGGATCAACGCTCGGCGACCGGGTCCTCAGGTGACAACTGGGTTACGACTTGCCGCTCCCGCGCAGCTCGTGGCGCTGGCGCCACACGCCGCGGTAGAACTCGGCGCCCGACCACAGCGTCAGGGCCACGGCCACGGCCAGCAGCGCCTGGGCGAGGTAGAACAGCACCTCGCCGGGCGTCTCGAGCCAGGACGGCAGGTCGGGGTCGAGCAGGGGCAGCACGAGCAGGCCGAGGGCCAGGCCCTGCACGGTCGTCTTGAGCTTGCCGAGGTCGGCGGCCGCGATCACCACGCGCTTGAGCACCGAGAGGCGCAGCAGCGTGACGCTCCACTCGCGCAGCAGCACCAGGATCGTGACCCACCACCACACCTCCCCCACGATCGAGAGCCCAATGAAGGCCATGCCGGTGATCGCCTTGTCGGCGATGGGGTCGGCGATCTTGCCGAAGTCGGTGACCAGGTTGCGCGCGCGGGCGATGTCGCCGTCGATCTTGTCGGTGGCCATGGCCACGAAGAAGATCACCCAGGCCACGGTGCGCCACGTGCCGGAGTCGCCGCCGTCGACGAGCAGCGCGGCGCCGAAGAACGGCACCAGCACGATGCGCAGCGTGGTGAGCGCGTTGGGCAGGTTGAGGTTGCTCGGCTTGGGCGAGACGGGCTCGACCTCGGGCTGGGTCATCGGACTCCTCCGGTGGGCTCGGCGAGCAGGTCGACACCGTCGGTCGAGACGACGGTGGCCGCGACCAGACCGCCCACGGCGTGGGCGCCCTCGCGCGGGGCCTCGAGCGTCGTGGTGCCGTCGACCTCGGGGCCCTGGTGGGCGGCGCGGCCCTCGGCGGTGCCGTCCTCGCCGAGCGACTCCACGAGCACCTCGACGTGCTCGCCGATGCGCTCCTCGGCCCGCTGGGCGTTGAGCTCCTCGACCAGGGCGCTGACGTGCTCGGCGCGGGCGCGGACCTCGTCGTCGTCGAGCTTGCCGTCGTAGGAGGCGGCCTCGGTGCCGTCCTCGTCGGAGTAGCCGAAGACGCCCGTGACGTCCATGCGGGCGGCGACGAGGAAGTCGCACAGGGTCTGCAGGTCGTCCTCGGTCTCGCCGGGGAAGCCGACGATCACGTTGGAGCGCACCCCGGCCAGCGGGGCGGCGGCGCGCACCTGCTCGAGCAGGCCGAGGAACGACTCGGGGTCGCCGAAGCGGCGCATCCGGCGCAGCACCGTGGCGCTGGCGTGCTGGAAGGACAGGTCGAAGTACGGCACCACGCCGGGGGTGTCGCCGATGGCCTGCACCAGGCCCGGGCGGGTCTCGGCCGGCTGGAGGTAGGACACCCGGACCCGCTCGACGCCGTCGACCGCGGCCAGCTCGGGCAGCAGGGTCTCGAGCAGGCGCAGGTCGCCGAGGTCCTTGCCGTAGGAGGTGGAGTTCTCACTCACCAGGAAGAGCTCGCGCGCTCCCTGCTCGGCCAGCCAGCGGGCCTCGGCCAGCACGTCGGAGGGCCGGCGGCTCACGAACGAGCCGCGGAAGGCCGGGATCGCGCAGAAGGAGCAGCGCCGGTCGCAGCCGCTGGCCAGCTTGAGCGCCGCCATCGGGCCCGAGTCGAGACGGCGGCGTACGGCGCGGGGACCGGTCGCCGGGCCGCCGGCACCGACCGTCGCCGGGTCGGCCGCCGAGCCCGCGACGGGGGCCGCCGGCGGCACCTGGTCACCGTGGCCGGGCACCGGGGTGGTGGAGGCGGCGCGGTCGACCGGCGAGATCGGCAGCAGCAGGCGCCGGTCCTGGGGGGTGTGCGGGTGGTGCACCTCGCCGGCGACGATGGAGCGCAGCCGGGCGGCGATGTCGGGGTAGTCGTCGAAGCCGAGCACCGCGTCGGCCTCGGGCAGCGACTCGGCCAGGTCCTTGCCGTAGCGCTCGGCCAGGCAGCCGACGGCGACGACGGCCTGGGCCCGGCCGCCCGTGCCGGCCGAGGCCTTGAGGTCGGCGGCCTGGAGCAGGGTGTCGACGGAGTCCTTCTTCGCGGCCTCCACGAAGCCGCAGGTGTTGACGACCACCGTGTCGGCGGCGGCGGGGTCCTCGACGAGGCGGAAGCCGCCGGCCTCCAACCGGCCGGCCAGCTCCTCGGAGTCGACCTCGTTGCGGGCGCAGCCCAGGGTCACCATGGCGACCGAGAGCAGCTCGCCGTCGGCCGGGGCGTCGGCGTCGTCGCGGGCGGGGAGGGAGGCGGGGAGGGATTCAGTCGTCATGATCGCCCCCGAGTATGCCGCCCGCACGGGGCCGGGCACGAACCCTCGACACGCGCGCGCCCCCGCTCCCGGGGCGTGGGCACCGGGGACGGGGGCGCGTCGAGGGGCGGGTCGACGGACGGTCGACGGGTCAGCCGGGCTGCTCGCCGGGCTTGACCGCCAGCACCGGGCAGGTGGCGGCCAGCAGGATCCGCTGGGCCACGCTGCCCATCAGCAGCTTGCCGACCGGGGTGCGCCGGCGCAGCCCGATCACCACGAGGCGGGCGTCGACGTCGCTGGTCACCTGCAGCACCTGGTCGGCGACGTCGCCACCGACCGACTGGCGCACCTCGAAGGGCACGCCGGCCGCCGCGAGCTCGCGCTCGACCTGCTGCAGGGCCTCGGGTCCGGCGTAGCGGTCGTCGACGAGCGCGTCGCCCTTGGTGGCGTTGACCACCAGCACCCCGCGGCCGCGGTCGCGGGCCTCGAAGACGCCGTGGGCCAGGGCGACGGCGCCGAACTCGTCGGGGGCCCAGGCCACCACGACCCAGCCCTTCGCGCTGCTCGCGTCGTGCGACGCCGGGGCGCCGGCCTGGTCCTGCGTGCGGTCGTGCGTCTGGTCGCTCATCGACCCACCTTCTCATCGTCGCTCGCGGGGGCCGCGTCGGCGACCGCACCGTCGGTGGCGCTGGCCGGGACGGCCGGTGCCTGGGGTCCACGGACCCGGCTCACCACGACCGGCGCCAGCACGGCGAGGGCGATGATCGCGTAGACCACGACCGCCAGCGGCTCGCTCACCAGGCCGGAGAAGTCGCCGCCGGAGATGCTCAGCGCCTCGCGCAGCTTGCCCTCCATGAGGGGGCCCAGGATGACGCCGAGGATCAGCGGCAGCACCGGGAGGCCGAAGCGGCGCATCATCAGCCCGAGCAGGCCGAAGACGAGCAGCAGGCCCACGTCGAAGGGGTCGAGGTTGGTGGCGTAGGCCCCCAGGCAGGCGAAGAACAGGATGCCGGCGTAGAGCTGGGGCCGCGGGATGCGCAGCAGCTTGGCCCACAGCGGGGCCAGCGGCAGGTTGAGCACGAGCAGCAGCAGGTTGCCGATCAGCAGGCTGGCCAGCAGGGTCCAGACCAGGTCGGCCTGGTCGGTCATCAGCTGCGGGCCGGGCTGGATGCCGTAGCCCTGGAGCGCGGCGAGCATCACCGAGGCGGTCGCGGTGACCGGCAGGCCCAGGGCCAGCATCGGCACGAACATGCCGGCCGCCGAGGCGTTGTTGGCGGCCTCGGGCCCGGCGACGCCCTCGATGGCGCCCTTGCCGAACTCGTCGTTCTTGGCCAGCTTGCGCTCCGAGACGTAGGACAGGAACGTCGGGATCTCCGCGCCGCCGGCGGGGATGGCGCCGAAGGGGAAGCCCAGCGCCGTGCCGCGCAGCCACGGCTTCCACGAGCGCTTCCAGTCGTCCTTGCCCATGAAGGGCTGACCGACGGGGATGATCTGCAGCGGGCTGCGGCGCAGGTGGGCCGCGACCCACAGCGCCTCGCCGAGGGCGAAGATGCCGACCGCGACGACGACGATGTCGAGGGGGTCGATCAGCTGCGGCAGGCCGAGGTCGAGGCGGGCCTGGGCGGTGTTGGGGTCGAGGCCGACCAGGCCGATGGTGAGGCCGAGGAAGAGCGCGATGAAGCCGCGCAGCGCCGAGGAGCCCAGCACGGCGGTGGTCATCACCAGGGCCAGCAGCATGATCGCGAAGTACGACGGAGCGCCGATCTGCACCGCGACGTCGGCCAGCGGCGGGGCGAAGAAGGCCACCAGCAGCGTGCCGATGGTCCCGGCGACGAAGGAGCCGACCGCGGCGGTGGCCAGCGCCTGGGCGGCCCGGCCGCGCTTGGCCATCTTGTTGCCCTCCAGCGCCGTCATCACCGACGCCGACTCACCGGGGGTGTTGAGCAGGATGGAGGTGGTGGAGCCGCCGTACATGCCGCCGTAGTAGATGCCGGCGAACATGATGAAGGCCTGGGTCGGCTCGAGGCCGAAGGTCACCGGCAGCAGCAGCGCCACGGCCATGGCCGGGCCGATGCCGGGCAGCACGCCGACGAAGGTGCCGAGCAGCACGCCGACGGCGGCGAAGAGCAGGTTCTCGGGGGTCGCGGCCTGTTGCAGGCCGCCCCAGAGGAGGTCGAAGTCACCCATCACAAGATCCCATCGAGGATGCCGGGGGCCAGGGGGATGCCCAGGCCGACGTAGAACGCGTACCAGCTGCCGATCGCCAGCACGAGGCCGGCGATCACGTCGCGGATCAGCGTGCGGGAGCCGAGCGCCCAGGCGGCGCCGGCGAAGAGGACGGCGCCGGTGACGGCCCAGCCGAGCAGGTCGACCGTGGCGATCGTGAAGGCCAGGACGCCCACGAGCTTGGCCACGGTGGCCCAGTCGGCGCGCTGGGCGAGGTCGACGTCCTCGCCGCCCTCGGGCTCGGCCTTCGAGCCGCGGGCCGTGGCGATCGCGAGCAGCACGCCGAGCAGCACCAGCACGGCGCCGATGACGTAGGGGAAGACCCGCGGGCCGACCGGGTCGCCGAAGCCGACGCTGAGGGTGGAGGCGTCGTAGAAGGTGTAGGCGCCGACGACGACGAGCAGGGCGGCCAGCGGGTACTGCGCCTTGTCGACGCCGCCCTCGGGCCGGTGGTCACCGGCCGGGGCGTGCCCGCCGGGGGTGCCCGGGGCGCCGGGCGAGGTCGTGGTGGGAGTGCTCACAGCAGGTCCAGCTCCTCGAGCGTCGACGAGACGCGGTCGTCCTGCTCCAGCAGGAAGGCTTCGAAGTCGTCCCCGGTGCGGAAGGCGTCGATCCAGCCGTTCTTCTCGAGCGTCTGCTGCCACTGCGGGGAGTCGTGCATCTCGGAGAGGTAGGCGATCAGCTCGTCCTGACGCTCCTCGGAGATGCCGGGCGGGGCCAGGACGCCGCGCCAGTTGATGAAGACCAGGTCGATGCCCGACTCGGTGAGGGTCGGGGCGTCCTTGACGGCCTCGCCGGTCAGGCGCTCCTCGCCGGAGACCGCGAGCACGCGCAGGTCGCCGGCGGCGATCTGGCCCTCGAACTCGCTGAGGCCGGAGAAGCCGACCTGGATCTTGTTGCCCAGCAGGGCGCTGGTCAGCGGGCCGCCGCCGTCGTAGGTGACGTAGCGGACCTCCTGCGGGTCGATGCCCACGGTCTCGGCCAGCTGCATCGGGAAGAGGTGGTCGGGGCCGCCGGGCGAGGAGCCGCCGCCGACGACGATCGAGCCGGGGTCGGCCTTCCAGGCCTCCACCAGGTCGTCGATGGTCTCGAACGGAGACTCCGCCGGCACGAGCACGCCCTCCTGCTCCTCGATCAGCTGTGCGATCGGGGTCGCGTCCTGCGGCCGGGCGTCGGAGGCGAAGGAGTACGTCGAGCCCACGACCCCCAGCCCGATGGTCATCAGCAGGTGCTCGTTGCCCTCCTGGCCCATCAGCTGGCTCATCGCGGCCGCGCCACCCGCGCCGAGGATGTTGGTGACCTGGAAGCTGCCGCCGGTGATGTCGTCCTGCTCCATGACCCCTACCGCCGCGCGGCCGGTCTGGTCGTAGCCGCCGCCGGGGCTGTTGGGGATCCACATGTCGAGGTCGGCGCTGTCGTCGCCGCGGGTCACGCCGCAGGAGGAGGCGGTGAGGGCCAGGGCGGTCGCGAGCGCGGCCGCCACGACGCGGGCGCGTCGCGGACCGGGCCGACCGGGCCGGCGGTCACGGCGTGGGCCCCCTCGCGGGGCCCGGGGTGCTGCGGGGAACATGTCTCTCCTGGGGAGTCGACGGGGTGGGACGTGTCGATCGTCACGCAGGCTGTGTCGGCCGTCACGATTAGGCAACCAAAGGAGGTTGTGGAACTTGTGGTCACGTCGCGGTGAGCGCGCCCGGACCGGCTCGACGCCGCCGTCGTCCGGTCCCTCGCCCGCGCCGTCGCCCGGGGCCACGACCGAGCGCGAGCCCTCGTCGCGCCGCCACCTCAGCCTGGCCGGGCAGTTCCTGATCCTCCAGCTGGTGGTGCTGCTGCTCGTCGTGCTGGTGACCAGCGTGGTGTCGGTGCGCCAGAGCGACGCCGACTTCCGCGACACCCGGGGCGCCCGGCTGCGCGCCGCCGCCGACAGCCTGGCCAACACCCCGGCGGTGCAGCTGGGCCTGCTCGGCACGGACGACGCGCGCTCGCTGGCCTTCTACACCCAGCAGCGGCAGAACGACGTGGGCGCCAGCACCGTCTACCTCACCTCCCCCGACGGCACGGCCTTCGTCGCCACCGACCCGACCCGCGAGGGTGAGCAGGTGCAGCTGGGCCCCGACGCCGCGCAGGGACGCACCTGGACCGGCGACATCGTCGACCGGGGCAACCGGGTCATCGCCGCGCAGGTGCCGGTCTACGCCGGTGCCCGCGCCGCGACGCCGGGCCGGGCGGGCCGGCCCCCGCGCGTGGTGGGGCTGGTGGTCGTCACCGAGGACTACCCGCCCATCACCGAGCGGCTGCGCCAGACCACGGCCGACCTGCTGGTGGTGCTGCTGAGCGGGCTGGCCCTCGGCCTGGCCGGCTCCTGGCTGCTGGCGCGCCTGATCAAGCGGCGTACGCGGGGCCTGGAGCCGGCGGAGATCTCCGCACTCGCCGACCAGCGCGAGGCGCTGCTGACCTCGATCCGCGAGGGGGTCGTGGCGGTCAACGTCGACGGCGTCGTCACGGTGGTCAGCGACAGCGCGCGCGAGCTGCTCGGCCTGCCGCCCGGCACGCAGGGCCGCGCCCTGGCCGACCTGCCGGTCAGCGACGCCGTGCGCGACCTGCTGCTGGCCCCCGACGACCTGCGCGACGGCGTGCTCGTCGTCGCGGGCCGGGTGCTGGTGACCAACCGCAACCAGGTCACCGCCGGCGGGCGCCGCATCGGCACCATCACCACCCTGCGCGACCGCACCGAGCTGCTCGCGATGCAGAGCGAGCTCACCGCCCGCGAGAGCGTCACCGAGACCCTGCGCGCGCAGACCCACGAGTTCAGCAACCAGCTGCACACCATCTCCGGGCTGCTCCAGCTCGAGGAGTACGACGAGCTCCAGGGCTTCCTCGGCACCCTCAACCGGCGTCGCGCCGAGATCACCGACCACGTGCTGGCGCGCGTGGACGACCCGGCGGTCTCCGCACTGCTCATCGCCAAGACCACCCTGGCCGCGGAGCGGCGCGTCGAGCTGCTGCTGCGCGACGACACCTCGCTCCCCCGGCTCGACCCCGAGCTGTCGGCCGACGTCGGCACCGTGCTGGGCAACCTGGTCGACAACGCCGTCGACGCGGTCGTGGCCGGGGGCGCGGGCGGCGGCGCGGGCGGCGCGGGCCGGGTCGACGTGCGCCTGGTGCGCGAGGACGACGGCACCGTGGTGGTGCAGGTCGCCGACACCGGACCCGGGGTGCCCGAGGACCGGCGCGAGGCCGTCTTCCGCCGCGGGGTGACCACCAAGCCCGGTGACGCGAGCGGGCGCGGGGTGGGTCTGGCGCTGGTGCAGGTGGTGTGCGAGCGGCGCGGCGGGTCGGTCTCGGTGCACAATGCCGAGGGCGCCGTCTTCACCGCGCGCCTGCCCGCCCCCACCGAGCCGATCCCACCGACCCCAGGACCGTGACCCCAGCGCCGTGACCGAGCCGACCGACCTGACCGTGCTGGTCGTCGACGACGACTTCATGGTCGCCTCGATCCACACCCGCTTCGTCGAGCGCGCCGAGGGCTTCCGGGTCGTGGGCGTCGCCGCGACCGGCGAGACCGCGCTGGCCGAGATCGAGCGGCTCTCCCCCGACCTGGTGCTGCTCGACGTGCACCTGCCCGACCTCAGCGGCATCGAGGTGCTGCGCCGGCTGCGGGGTGCCGGCAACGACGTCGGCGTCGTCATGGTCACCGCGGCCCGCGAGGCCGACACCGTGCGCGCAGCGGTCGCCGGCGGCGCGGCGCACTACCTGGTCAAGCCCTTCGAGGCCGACGACCTGCACTGGCGCCTCGAGGCCTTCCGCGCCTCCCGCGCCGCCCTCGCCGGCTCGGCCACGCCGGGCCAGGACGACATCGACGCCGCCTTCGCCCCCCTCAACCGCGGCCGCGAGGTGCTGCCCAAGGGCCTGAGCCGCGAGACCGCCGACACCGTGCTCGCCGCCCTCGACGACGGTGTGGAGCGCTCGGCCGCGGAGTGCGCGGAGGCGGTCGGCATCTCCCGCGTCAGCGCCCGGCGCTACCTCGAGCACTTCGTCGCCCAGGGACGCCTCGCCGTGCGGCTGCAGTACGGCGGCTCTGGGCGCCCCGAGCGCCGCTACCGCCGCGCCTGACGCGGCGGGGTCCGACGACGCGCCCGCCGCGGACGTCATACGCACCGTGGATGCGCATCCACCCCCCGCATGACGTCCCGCACCCGCCGCCACCCGAGCGACGCCCCCGCACCGGACGTCATACGCACCGTGGATGCGCATCCACCGCTCGTATGACGTCCCTCGCCACCACGCCACCACGCCGCCACGCCGCCACGCCGCCACACGTCCCGCTCCCGCCGCGGCCCGACCCGGCCGCGGACGCACCCGGCCCCGAGGAGCAGCTGCTCCTCGGGGCCGGGTGGCGGTGTGCGGGTCGCGCCCGTGCGGTCAGTCCTCGACGGTGAAGGTGTCCTGGGCGGTCTTGCCCGTGGCGCCGAGGGCGCCGCGGTCCTGGCCGTCGACGGCGACCTCGACGGAGCCGTCGGAGGACTGCACGCGCACCGGCTGGGAGACCTTGTCGATGACCTTGACCTGGCCGAAGGTCAGCGTGCCCTTGAAGACCAGCTCGTTGTCGCCGTCGCGCACCCACACCGTGGCGCCGCCGCCGGCGGCGGTGAGGGTGACCGGCACGCGGGCGCCGGCCGAGGACTGCACGGCGGCCGGCAGGTTCGGGGCCGGGTCGCGCAGGTCGACCGGCTGGTCCATGACCAGCCGCGCGACCGACCAGCAGAGCACGAGCGCCATGACCGCGGCGATCATGATCGACCAGTTGGGGCCGCCGCGGGTGCCGCGGATCGCCCCGCCCGCCCCGAGCTCGGCCTCGAAGACGCGGCGCGGGTTGATCGGGGCGTCGGCGTACCTCGCGTCGTAGTCGGCGAGCAGCGGCGCCACGTCGACGCCGAGCACGCGGGCGAGGGTGCGCAGGTGGCCGCGGGCGTAGAAGTCGCCGCCGCAGGGGGCGAAGTCGTCGACCTCGATGGACTCGATGACGTGCGGGCGGATGCGGGTGCGCTCGGCCAGCTGGTCGACGCTGAGGCCCAGGCGGGTCCGGGCCGCGGCCAGCTCGGGGCCGATCACGGGGTCCTCCGCCGGCTCGGCGCCGAGGTCGTCGATGACGATGGGGGCCACGGCGTCGCCGGCGGTGGCGATCGGGCTGACCCGGTCGCCCCACACCACGGTGTCCTCGACCAGGCTCACGCTGCCGCTGCGGCGCAGCTCGCGCGCCTCGGGGAGGCCGCGGCGGGCGTGGTCGTCGGACTCGTCGTCGGCGAGGTCGAGGGCGTTGGCGCCGTGCACCAGGTCGGTGCGGATCTCGCTGCGCACCGCCACGACGGGCTCGCGCAGCGGGCTCGGCGTCGCGCTCGGGGTGACCTCGGGGCGCCCCATGACGGGCGCGCCCACGGGCGAGCCCGGGCCGCGCACGGCGCCGGTCCCGGCGGGGGCGTCGTGGGAGGAGTCGCCGTCGGCGGGGTCGCCGTCAGTGGCCCGCTCACGGCGCCAGGGCAGCCGCGAGGCCAGGTCGCCGATGGCCTGGGCGAGCGCGGGACGGGGGTCGTGGGAGCGACCCGCGTCCTCCTCGGCCTCCTCGTGGGCGAGACGGTCACCGTCACTGGAGGCGTACGCCGCAGCGCTCGCACCCACCGCGGGGCGCACGGCCGTGTCGTCGGCTCCGGCGGGCGGCGCGGTGGCTGCGGGGACCTCGTCGGTCCCGGCCGCCGGGGGCTGCTCGGTGGTGACCCGCTGGGCCACCGCGCGCTCGGCTTCGGCGTCGGCCTCGGCGGCCTCGGCGGCCTCGGCGGCCTCGGCGGCCTCGGCGGCCTCGGCGGCCTCGGCGGCCTCGGCGGCCTCGGCGGCGTCGGCGTAACCGGTGGGCCCGGTCGCCGGGTCGCTGTCGTGGACGGCGGCCCAGGCCTCGTCGTCGAGGTACTCGTAGCCCTCGATCTCGACCACCTCGACGGCACCGCCCGCGAGGGCGTCGAGGGCGTCGACGACGGTGGCGCCGGGCTCGACGCCGACCACGCGGGTCGAGACCGACAGCGGCACCGAGATCGGGTCGTCGTCACCGGCCAGGACGTCGATGGCCCCGTCGCGCACGACGCGGCGGCGCGGGAGCACCTCGACGGCCTCGATCTGGGTCCAGGGCAGGCCGCGCCAGGTGCGGCCGGTGCGCAGGCGCACCCCGAGGTCGTCGGCGACGAAGAGCGGGGTGCGGGCGTCGCGCAGGACCAGGGCGTGGCCGACGGCCACGAGGGCCATCACGACGCAGAGCACCCAGTCGAGCGCCGCGCCCGTCGCGGTGGCGCGGGCGAGGTAGGCCGCGGCCACGAGGGCGGCGACGCCCCCGATGGCGCCGGCCAGCACGCCGTTGCGGCGTACCTCCACCGTGCGCGGCGCGGCGCCGTGCCCGTCGGCGGCCAGGCTCTCGGTGGCGCCCTCGGCGGGCTCGGTCAGGTCGGTGCGGATGTCGTTCACATCTCCCCCTGCAGGGTCGCGATGACGCCGTCGATCTCGTCGGGCTTGACCAGCACGTCGCGGGCCTTGGAGCCCTCGCTGGGTCCGACGACGCCACGGCTCTCCATGATGTCCATCAAGCGGCCCGCCTTGGCGAAGCCGACACGCAGCTTGCGTTGCAGCATCGAGGTCGACCCGAACTGCGTGGACACGACGAGCTCGATGGCCTGGATGACCAGGTCCATGTCGTCGCCGATGTCGTCGTCGAGCTCGCGCTTGCTGGCCGCGGGGGCGGTGACGTCCTCGCGGTAGGTCGGCTCGAGCTGCTCCTTGCAGTGCTTGACCACCTGGGCGATCTCGGCCTCGGTGACCCACGACCCCTGCACGCGCACGGCCTTCGAGGAGCCCATGGGCAGGAAGAGGCCGTCGCCCTGGCCGACCAGCTTCTCGGCGCCCGGCTGGTCGAGGATGACCCGGCTGTCGGCGAGCGAGGAGGTGGCGAAGGCCAGGCGCGAGGGCACGTTGGCCTTGATCAGGCCGGTGACCACGTCGACCGAGGGCCGCTGCGTCGCGAGCACCAGGTGGATGCCTGCCGCGCGGGCCAGCTGGGTGATGCGCACGACCGCGTCCTCGACGTCGCGCGGGGCGACCATCATCAGGTCGGCCAGCTCGTCGACGATGACCAGCAGGTAGGGGTAGGGCGAGAGCTGGCGCTCGGACCCGAGCGGCACCTCGACCTTGCCCGCCCTGACGGCCTTGTTGAAGTCGTCGATGTGGCGGAAGCCGAAGTTGGCCAGGTCGTCGTAGCGCATGTCCATCTCGCGCACGACCCAGGCCAGCGCCTCGGCGGCCTTCTTGGGGTTGGTGATGATCGGGGTGATCAGGTGCGGCACGCCCTCGTAGGCGTTGAGCTCGACCCGCTTGGGGTCGACCATGATCATCCGCACCTCGTCGGGCGTGGAGCGCATGAGGATCGAGGTGATCATCGAGTTGATGAACGACGACTTGCCCGAGCCGGTGGCGCCCGCGACGAGCAGGTGCGGCATCTTGGCGAGGTTGGCGACCACGAAGCCGCCCTCCACGTCCTTGCCGAGCCCGGCGATCATCGGGTGGTGGTCGGAGCGCGCCGTCGTGGAGCGCAGCACGTCGCCGAGGGAGACGATCTCCTTATCGACGTTGGGGATCTCGATGCCGATCGCCGACTTGCCGGGGATCGGGCTGAGGATCCGCACGTCGGCCGAGGCGACGGCGTAGGCGATGTTCTTGCTCAGCGCGGTGACCTTCTCCACCTTCACCGCGGGGCCGAGCTCGACCTCGTAGCGGGTGACGGTCGGGCCGCGGGTGTAGCCGGTGACCTGGGCGTCGATGTTGAACTCGTCCATGACCTGCATGAGGCGGTCGACGACCGCGTCGCTGGCCTTGGAGCGGGCCTTGTGCACCGAGCCGGGCTTGAGCACCTCGCCGGCGGGCAGGTGGTAGGTGACGTCGCCGGAGAGCGCGAGCTGCTCCACGCGAGCCGGCAGCGGCGTGTGCGGCGGCGGGACCAGCTCCTCCTTGGCCTCCGGCTCGTCGTCCTCGCCGAGGTCGGGGAGGTCGGGGGCGACCGGGCGCCGCGCCGACGGCTTCGCCGCCGGGGTACGCGGCTCGGGGGCGAAGAGGTCGACACCGGCGTCCGTGGCGACCTCCTGCTCCATGGCGACCTCGATGGGGTCCTTGCGGCGCCGCTTCTTCAGCTCGCGGTCGCTGAGCACCGGGCTGTCGTAGGCCGGGTCGCCCATCTCGGGGTCGATCTCGTCCTCGGCGTCGTGGCGCCCGCGGCGCGAGCGGGTGGCCCGGGTGTCGTCGTCGTCCTCGTAGAGGTCGCGGCCCAGGGCGCGGTCGCGCAGGTCGGCGAGCTTGACCGGCACCTGGTAGAGCGGGGTGGCGGTGACGACCAGCAGGCCGAAGACGGCGAGCAGCACGAGCAGCGGCACGACGACGTACTCCTCGCGGAGCAGGTCGAGCAGCAGCGAGGAGACGACGTAGCCGATCGCGCCGCCGCCCTCCTGCAGCGGGCCGGCGTCGCCGCGCACGGGCTGCGGGCTGCCACCGGCGATGTGCACGATGCCGAGCACACCGAGGGCCAGCGAGCTCCAGCCGATGACCTGACGACCGGCCGGGCCGTTGCCGACCGGGTCGCGCATGGTGCGCCAGCCGACGACCACCAGGGCCAGCGGCACCAGCCAGCCGACCTTGCCGACGGAGCCGGTGACCGCGGTGCGGGTGATCTCCATGGCGCTGCCACCGAGCTGGAACCACACGGCGGCGGCGGCGACGACCGCGAGGGCGAGGACGAAGAGGCCCGCACCGTCGCGACGGTGCTCGGGGTCGAGCTCGCGGGCGCCGTGCCCGATGCCGCGGGCCAGGGCGCCCACGCCGTGGGCCACGGCGAGCCAGGTGGCGACCACGCCGCGCAGGACCGCGTCGAACAGGCGCGCGACCGGGCCGCGACCGGTGCGCACGGCGCGCGGCGCCGGACGCGCGGCGGGGCGCTTGGTCGCGGGCCGCTTGGTCGTCGAGCGACCACCCGTCCGGCTCGCCGGACGGGCTGCGGTCTTCTTCTTGGGCGCAGGCCGCTTGCCGGTGGCCTTGCTGCGCGCGGTCGAGGTGGTCGGGGTACTCCGTGGTCGGGCGCTCGAGCCGTTGCGGGACGTCGTGGGGGACGTCGACGTGGACGTGCTCGTGCTCCGCGACCCCGGCGGGGAAGACGTACGGGTCGCCATGCTGGTTAACCTAGAGGAACGCCACTCCAGTCACAGGGACCACAGGAAGCGTGTCGCGCCCCAGCCGTCACCACTCCCCCACCGGGGTGGGCGGACCCCGGTGGACCGGCGGTGGTGGCACGGCGCGCATCCCGCGCCGGGCGGGCCTCAGGCGGGCAGCAGGCCGGCGGCCTCGAGGCCGGCGCGCAGCGCGGCGACCTCGGTGTCGTCGAGCTCCAGCAGCGGCGAGCGGACCCGGCGGTTGTCGAGCACGCCGAGCAGCTCGAGGCTCGCCTTGGCCGTGGTGGCGCCGTAGTTGGCCACCCCCATGACGGCCTCGATCGCCGGGAGCATCCGGGTGTAGATCTCGAGGGCCTCACCGACACGGCCCGCGCGGTGCGCGTCGTGCATGGCGCGCAGCTGGTCGCCGGCGACGTGGCCCACGACCGAGACGAAGCCGACCGCGCCGTGGGCCAGCCAGCCGAGGTTGGCGATGTCGTCGCCGGAGTAGAGCGCCAGGCCGAGCTGGCTGATCCGCACGCCGCGGGCCAGGTCGCCCACCGCGTCCTTGACCGCGAGCACCTGCTCCCAGCGGGCGACCTCGGCGTAGGACTCCAGGCTGAGCTGGGTGCCGGTGCGGCCCGGCACGTCGTAGAGCATCACCGGCACGTCGCTGGCCCCGACGACCTGGCGGAAGTGGTGCAGCACCCCGGCCTGGCCGGGCTTGTTGTAGTAGGGCGTCACCAGCAGCAGCCCGTCGGCGCCGGCCTGCGCCGCCTGCTTGGCCAGGCCGATGGAGGTGCGGGTGTCGTTGGTGCCGACACCGGCCACCAGGACGATGTCGGGGCCGACGGCGTCGCGCACGGCGGCGAGGACCTCGCCGTCCTCGGCCGGGGTGGTGGTCGGCGACTCGCCGGTGGTGCCCGAGACGACGAGGCCGTCGTGGCCGTGGGCGACGAGGTGGCGGGCGATGCGCTGGGTGCTCTCGAGGTCGAGCGACCCGTCGGGGGCGAAGGCGGTGGCCATCGCGGTCAGCACGGTGCCGAAGGGTGCCGTCGGGGCCCCGGGAGTCGCCTCAGCAGTCATGGCGGCAGGCTATCCCGCCCGGTCGCCGCGTCGCGGGACCGGTCACGCCGCACGGCCGGCGGGCAGGTGCGGCGCCACCTCGGCGGCCACGAGGCGCAGGTGGTCGAGGTCGTGCAGGTCGAGCACCTGGAGGTAGAGCCGCTGGCAGCCCTCCGCGGCGTAGGCGCCGATCCGGTCGAGGACCTCCGCCGGGGTGCCGGCCAGGCCGTGGGCACGCAGGTCGTCGACGTCGCGCCCGATCGCCCCGGCCCGGCGGGCCACCTCCGCCTCGTCGGCGCCGACGCACAGCACGAGGGCGTTCGACCACGTCATCGAGGCGGGGTCGCGGTCGGCGGCCTCGCAGGCCCGGGCGACGCGGGCGCTCTGCTCGCGGGTCGTGGCGGTGTCGACGAAGGGCAGGTTGAACTCGTCGGCGAAGCGCGCCGCGAGCTCCGGCGTACGCCGCTTGCCGAGGCCGCCGATGATCACCGGGGGCGGGGTCTGCACCGGCTTGGGCAGGCCCGGGGAGTCGCGCACGACGTGGTGGCGCCCCTCGAAGGTGAAGCCGCCCCGGGTCGCCCACAGCCCGGTGACGATCTCCAGCTGCTCCTCGAAGCGGTCGAAGCGCTCCCCCACCGACGGGAACGGGATGGCGTACTTCTCGTGCTCGGCGGCGAACCACCCGGCGCCGATCCCGAGCTCGACGCGCCCACCGCTCATCTGGTCGACCTGGGCCACCTGCACCGCCAACGGCCCGGGGTGGCGGAAGGTCGCGCTGGTCATCAGCGTGCCGAGGCGGATCGTGCTGGTCTCGCGGGCCAGCCCGGCCAGGGTGGTCCAGGCGTCGGTCGGCCCGGGCAGGCCGTCGCCGCTCATCGCGAGGTAGTGGTCGGAGCGGAAGAAGGCGTCGAAGCCGAGGGTCTCGGCCTCGCGGGCCACCGCGAGCAGGTCGTCGTAGGTGGCGCCCTGCTGGGGCTCGGTGAACACGCGCAGATCCATGCCGCCATGCTGCCAGCAGCCCGGCGCGGCGCAACCCCGCCGGAGGGTCGCGGACCTGCGAGGATGACGCCTCCGACCACGCGGGAGGCGACGGTGGAGGCCACAGACGAGACGGCGCGCACGGTCACCGGCGACCTGCGCCCGGTCTACCAGATCATGCGACGGCTCAACCTGGGCGGCGACGTCGCCTCGGTGCTCGACGCCGTGGCCGAGGGCGCGGCGGCCACGGTCGGCTTCGCGGTGGCGGCGATCAGCTACCTGCGCGAGGACGCCACCCTGGAGATCGTCAGCGTCGCGGGCAGCGCCGAGGCGCGTGAGCAGCTCGTCGGCACCCGGGTGCCGCTTGCGCTCATGGAGGAGGAGCTGGCGCTCGCCGACGCGTGGGGCTCGCTGCTCTTCATCCCCGCCGAGCGGCTGGCCGACCTGCCGACCGACGGCTGGATCCCTGTCTCCGACACGGCGGTCCCCCGTGACGAGACGGCCCCCGACGACCCCGACCGGTGGCGGCCGGAGGACACGCTGCGCGCACCGCTGCGCTCCCCCGAGGGCGAGCTGCTCGGCCTGCTCTCGGTCGACCTGCCCCTCGACGGCCGCCGCCCCGACGCCGCGCGGCGCGAGCAGCTGGAGATGTACGCCGACCTGGCCGGCATCGCCCTCGGCAACGCCCGGCGCGCCGTCGACCTGGCCGAGCAGGTGCGCCTGGGCGCGGCGGTCGACGCGATCAACAGCGAGGCCGGGGCCAGCCTCGACGCCGCGCAGGTGGTGGACCGCGCGACGACCTCGATCGCCGCCGCGCTGCGCTCGGACTGGGTGCGGGTGAGGGTCGTCGGCGCCAGCGCGCTGCCGGGCGCCGACCACGGGGCGCGCTTCCCCACCGGCCACGCGGAGACCCCCGCCCCGGTCGTGGCCTGGGCGGCCCGCGAGGCCTGCGACCACTGGGCCGCCGGCACGGTGTCGCTCACCTCGGTGAGCGCCGACGGCACCTCGCTGACCACCCACACCCTCCACCTCGACACCGCGACCCGCCGCCCGGTCGCCGGCGGGGCCGCGGGCTGGGTCAGCCAACCGCTGAGCCCACGGTCCGACATCGGCGACGAGGCCGAGCGCGCCGCCGTGCTGGCCCACCTGCACGGCAACGACCTGAGCAGCATGCTGATGGCGCCGATGGGCGCCGGCACCGACTGCTTCGGCTACGTCGTGCTCGCACGGCGCGACGGACCTGGCAGCGGCGGCGGGGCGGGGGCCGGCGCAGGGGGCGGGGCCGGGGGCGGCAGCGTGCCCGGCGACGGGTCCGGTCAGGGTCCCGCCGACGGGGCGGGCAGCGGCGCGGAGACCGCCGCCGCGGGCTGGACGACCCACGAGGTGCGCGCGGCCAGCCAGGTCGCCCGCCACCTCGGCCAGGCGGTGCTCAACGCCCGGCTGCTCGAGCGCGAGCACGTGCTCGTCGAGCAGCTCGAGGCCCTCGACGTCTACAAGAACGACTTGATCTCCACCGTCTCCCACGAGCTGCGCACCCCGCTGACCTCCATCCAGGGTCACCTGGAGCTGATCGAGGACGACCCGGCCGCTGCGCCCGCGGCCAGCTTCCAGGTGGTGCGCCGCAACCTCGACCGCGTGCTCTCCCTCATCGACGACCTGCTGACCCTCAAGCGCCTCACCGACCGCGAGGCCACCTCCGAGGCCGCGATCGTCGACCTCCACCAGCTCGCCGTCGACGCCGTGGCCGCCTTCCGGCTCCACGCCCAGGAGGACGGCGTGCGGCTCGTGCTCCAGCCCCACGGCGGGCCGCTGCTCATCAGCGGCGACCACGACGAGCTCGAGCGGGTGGCGCTCAACCTCGTCGGCAACGCCGTCAAGTACACCCCCGCCGGCGGCGAGGTCAGCGTCTCGGTCGAGCGCAGCGAGCGGTTCGTGCGCTTCGTGTGCCGCGACACCGGCCTGGGCATCAGCAAGCCCGACCAGGAGGAGCTGTTCACCGAGTTCTTCCGCTCCACCAACCCCGAGGCGCTCGCCCGCCCCGGCACCGGCCTGGGGCTGAGCATCGTGCGGCGCATCGTCCAGCGCCACGGCGGCTCGATCCGCCTGGAGTCCGAGCTCGGCGAGGGCAGCACCTTCACCGTGCGGCTGCCGCTGAGCCGCCTCTGAGGCTCGGCCGGCCGCCCCCACCCCGGACGTCATGCGAGAGGTGGATGCGCATCCACCCTCCGCATGACGTCCCACCCCACCCGCCGGACCAGCCACCCGCCCCACCCCGGACGTCATACGAGACGTGGATGCGCACCCACCCTCCGCATGACGTCCCCGCGCGTACGACGCCCCCGCCGGCCCCGTGACCCGCCCCGCGGCGGCCGGGCCGAGCGTCAGCGGCGTACCCAGCGCACGACGTCGAAGCCGTCGTGCGGCTCGCGGGAGGCCCCGTGCCAGAGCGCGAGGTCGATCGCGGGATAGGTGGTGTCGCCCGCGGGCTCGAGGTGCACCTCGCTGATGACCTGCTCGTCGGCCAGGCCCGCGCCGTCGGCGCCGACGGCGGCCAGCACGGCGGCGTAGACCGCGGCGCCGCCGGCGACCCTCACCTCCGCGCCCTCGGGCTGGTCGTCGGCCAGGGCGAGCGCGGCGTCGAGGTCGTGGGCGACGAGCACCCCCGGGGCCGACCAGGCGGGGTCGCGGGTGAGCACGACGGTGGTGCGCCCGGGCAGCGGACGACCGATGGAGTCGTAGGTCGCGCGCCCCATGAGCAGCGTGTGGCCGAGGGTGAGCGCCTTGAAGTGCGCGAAGTCGGCGGGCAGGTGCCACGGGATCGCCCCGTCGGCGCCGATGACGCCGTTGCGCGCCACCGCGGCGACGAGCAGCACCCGCCGCCCGCCGGGGGTCATACGGCGATGGGCGCCTTGATGCCCGGGTGGGGGTCGTAGCCCTCGACGGCGACGTGCTCGAGCTCGAAGGAGCCGAGGTCGGTGACGCTGGGGTCGAGCCACAGCGTCGGCAGCGGTCGCGGCTCGCGGGTCAGCTGGAGACGCGCCTGGTCGAGGTGGTTGGAGTAGAGGTGGGCGTCGCCGAGGGTGTGCACGAAGTCGCCGACGGCCAGGCCCGTGACCTGGGCGACCATGTGGGTCAGCAGCGCGTAGGAGGCGATGTTGAAGGGCACGCCGAGGAAGACGTCGGCGGAGCGCTGGTAGAGCTGGCAGGACAGCCGCGCGGGCCCGCCGTCGACCGCGGGGGCGACATAGAACTGGAAGAGCGCGTGGCAGGGCGCCAGCGCCATCGACGGGATGTCGGCGACGTTCCACGCCGAGACGAGGTGACGGCGCGAGTCGGGGTCGCGACGGATCTGCTCGACGACCTCGGCGAGCTGGTCGACGTGGCGGCCGTCGGGGGTGGGCCAGGAGCGCCACTGCGCGCCGTAGACCGGGCCGAGGTCGCCGTGCTCGTCGGCCCACTCGTCCCAGATGCTCACCCCGCGCTCCTGGAGCCAGGTGACGTTGGTGTCGCCGCGCAGGAACCACAGCAGCTCGGCGAAGACCGAGCGGGTGTGGATGCGCTTGGTCGTCACCAGCGGGAAGCCGGCGGAGAGGTCGAAGCGCATCTGGTGGCCGAAGACCGAGCGCGTGCCGGTGCCGGTGCGGTCGCCCTTGGCCACGCCCTCGTCGAGGATCCGCCGGACGAGGTCGAGGTAGGCCTGCACGAGCGCGACCCTACCGGCGCGGCCCGGCGGGCAGCCGGACCTGCCCGGCCACCGTCGTGGCGGTGTCGCCGCCGACCCACACGACCGGCTCGCCGTCGGGGCCGGCCTGGGTGCTGACGTGCACACGCCCGCGCCGCCCGAGCACCGTGCCCTGCGAGGCGACGTACGCCGAGGGCAGCCGGTCGCCCGCGAGCCACTGGGCCAGGCCGGCGTTGAGGCTGCCGGTGACCGGGTCCTCGCCGACCCCGAGGCTGGGCACGAAGGCCCGCACCTCGACGTCGGCGTCGCTGGTGCCGGCGGGGTGGACGCCGACGACGCCGAGCTTGAGGTCGCCGAAGGCCGCGAGGTCGGGCTCCAGCGACAGGACCACGGCGGCGTCGGCGAGCAGCACGCCGAGCCAGCCGGGGCCGTTGTCGACCCAGGCCGCGTCGAGCACCTCGACTCCCGAGCCACCTCGGGGCCCGCCTCCGGGCCCGGCGCCGAGCACGCGGCGCACGTGGGCGAGGTCGGCCTCGTCGACCGGGCCGGAGCGCACCAGCGGCGGCGCGGCGAAGGCGAGCCGCTCGCCGCGGCGCAGCCGCACCAGCCCGGCGCCGCACTCCTGCACCACGACCCCGTCGGCGGCCGGCTCGCCACCGGCCTCGAGCCAGGCGTGGGCCGAGCCCAGGGTGGGGTGCCCGGCGAAGGGGAGCTCGCGACCGGGGGTGAAGATGCGCAGGCGGTAGTCGGCGCCGGGTGTCGTCGGCGGCAGCAGGAAGGTCGTCTCCGACAGGTTGGTCCACCGGGCGAAGGCGGCCATGTCGGCCTCGTCGAGGCCCTCGGCGTCGTGCACCACCGCCACGGGGTTGCCGCGCAGCGGCTCGGCGCTGAACACGTCGACCTGGCTGAAGCGACGCCCGACCACCGCGCCGGGCACCGGCGCCCCGCTCACGGGTGCAGCGACATGGGGCCGTAGACGCGGCGCTCGCCCTCGAAGAGCACGACGGCGTCGACGCCCTCGGCGGCGAGGTCGCCGAAGCACTCCCCCACCCACGACTCGGCGTCGGCCTGGTTGGCGAAGCGCTCGCCGGAGAGGTCGGCGCCCACGCTCACCTCCTGGCCGGAGGCGTCCTCGAGGCGCCACCACCAGGGCAGCTCGGCGGGGGTGGGCTGGCGGAAGGTCGGGGGCTGGTCGGGCAGGTTCACGCGGATCACGTCCTGACGGAGGGGGCGACGAAGGGCGGGCGGACGACCTGGAAGACCTCGCGCCGCCCGCGCACGTCGACGCCGACCTCGGCGTCGTCGGCCACGAAGCTGGGCAGCAGCGCGAGGCCGATGCCCTTGCGCAGGGTCGGGGAGAAGGTGCCGGAGGTGATCTCCCCCAGCAGCACGTCGGGGGTCAGCGAGACCGTCATGTGGGGGCGCGGGATGCCGCGGCCGGTGGCCACCAGCCCCTGGAGGCGGCGGCGGGGCCCGGCGGCACGCTCGGCGGTGAGCACCTCCTTGCCCCAGAAGGCGTCCTTGCCCCACCCCACGGCCCAGCCGAGCCGGGCCTGGTTGGGGGTGACGTCGAGGGAGATGTCCTGCCCGTGCAGCGGGTAGCCCATCTCGGTGCGCAGGGTGTCGCGCGCGCCCAGGCCGCAGGCGAGCAGGCCCAGCGGCTCCCCCGCGGCGACCAGCGCGTCCCACAGGCCCAGCGCCGCGGCGACGGGGGCGACCAGCTCGTAGCCGCGCTCTCCGGTGTAGCCGGTGCGGCACACGACCACGTCGTGGGTCAGGCCCTGCGCGGCGTACGGCGCGACGGCGAAGCTCATGTAGTCGTGGCCCACCGGCAGCCCGACGGCCGCGAGCAGGTCGTCGCTGCGCGGGCCCTGCACCGCGAGCACGACGTGGTCGCGGTGCTCGTCGGTCACGCTCACCCCCGCCGGCGCGGCCGCGGTGAGCCGGCGCACGACCTCGGCGGTGTTGGCGGCGTTGGGCACGAGCAGCACGTGCTCCTCGTCGTGGAGGTAGGCGATGAGGTCGTCGACGATGCCGCCGGTCTCCTCGTCGCAGCACAGCGTGTACTGCGCCTGGCCCGGGCCGATGCGGCGCAGGTCGTTGGAGAGCGTCGCGTCGACGAAGTCGGCCGCGCCGGGACCGGTCACGCTGGCCTTGCCGAGGTGGCTGACGTCGAAGAGGCCGACCGCCTCGCGCACGGCCGTGTGCTCCTTGACCACGCCCGAGGGGTACTCCAACGGCATCGACCAGCCGCCGAACTCCGCCAGCTTGGCGCCCAGCGCGACGTGGCGCTCGTGCAGCGGCGAGCGGACCAGCCCCTGCGCGTCGGGCGGCGTGACGCCACCGTCTGGGTCGCGGGAGGGGTCGCGGGAGGGGTCGGGTGCACGGTCCTCGGCCATGGCCTCAACCTAGCGTGAGGCGCCGACGGTTAACCTGCCCCGGTGACGACGTACTCCTTGCGCAACGCCAACCCCGCCAAGACCAAGGCCGACGCCGTGGTGGTGGGGGTCGTGAGCAGCGGCGACGGGGTCGTGCTGGCCCCGGGCGCGGAGGCGGTGGGTGAGGCCTACGGCCGCAAGCTGCGCCCGCTGCTGGCGATGCTGGCGCTGACGGGCAAGGTCGGCGAGACGACCCGCGTGCCCACCGGGGGCGTCATCGCCTCCCCCACCCTCGTGCTCGTCGGGCTCGGCGCCGAGGCCACGCCGGAGACCGTGCGCCGCGGCGCCGGCGCCGCGGCCCGTGCCGTCACCAACGCCGCGAGCGTCGCGCTCGCGCTGCCCGCCGACTCCGCCGCGCTGGTCCGCTCGGTCACCGAGGGGTGGGCGCTGGGCGGCTACCGCTTCACCGCCTACCAGCGCGACACCGCGACGACCACCACGGTCGCCGAGGTCGCCGTGCTGTCGCCGGTCGCGCGCCGCGCCGAGGCCACCACCGCCTTCGAGGAGGCCCAGGTCGTCGCCGCGGCCGTCGCCACCACCCGCGACTGGGTCAACACCCCGCCCGGCGACCTGACCCCGCCGGCCTTCGCCGACGCCGTCGTGGCCGCGGTCAAGGACAACGCCAAGCAGGTCGCACGCGGCCACAAGGTCACCGCCACCGTGCACGACGAGGCCGCGCTGGCCGACCTCGGCTGCGGCGGCATCCTCGGCGTCGGCGCCGGGTCGAGCGCCCCGCCGCGCCTGGTCGAGCTCACCTACGCCCCCAAGGGCGCCACCCGCCACCTCGCGCTGGTCGGCAAGGGCATCACCTTCGACTCCGGCGGTCTGACCATCAAGCCGGCCGCCTCGATGAGCGAGATGAAGTCCGACATGGCCGGCGCCGCCGCGGTCGTGCAGGCCACGCTGGCGATCGCCCGGCTCGGTCTGCCGGTCAAGGTCAGCACCTTCGTGCCCATGGCCGAGAACATGGTCTCCGGCAGCGCCACCCGCCCCGGCGACGTGCTGCGCATCTACGGCGGCACCACGGTGGAGATCTCCAACACCGACGCCGAGGGCCGCCTCGTGCTGGCCGACGCCCTCGTGCGGGCCACCGAGACCGAGCCCGACGTCGTGCTCGACGTCGCCACGCTGACCGGTCACATGGTCGTCGCCCTCGGCGACAAGGTGGCCGGCGTGATGGGCACCCGCTCGGTCGTCGACGACGTGCTCGCCGCCTCCGAGGTCGCCGGCGAGGCGCACTGGCCGATGCCGATCCCCGAGCAGATGGGCGAGCGGATCCGCTCGAGCAAGGTCGCCGACCTGGCCCAGCACGACTGGGTGCGCTGGGGCGGCGGCCTCTTCGCCGCGGCCTTCCTGCGCGAGTTCACCGCCGGGCTCCCGTGGGCCCACCTCGACATCGCCGGGCCGTCCTTCGGCTCCGGCGCCTCGGGGCACGTGACCGCCGGCGGCACCGGCTTCGCCGTCGCGACGCTCGTCGACTACGCCCGGGCCTTCGCCGTCGCGGAGTAGTCCCGGCGCGACGGCGAAGGGCGGGCCCGACGGGGCCCGCCCCGCCGCGGCGGGCTAGAGGCCCTGCTGCTTGCGCTGGGCCTTCATCCGGGAGTTGTAGTCGCGCATGCGCTGCGGCACGCCGACCACGGCCGCGTCGTAGGACGGCACCTGGTGGCGGTTGCAGAACGCGTGCGCCCACTCCACCGACGGCACCCGCCGCCGCGTCCACTCCCCGTCGTGCGCCACGAGCAGCAGGGTGACGTCGGAGACCGCCGTGCGGGGCTCGACGAAGCCCTCCACGCCGTGGCGCTCGCCGACCCAGGACTGCAGGTGCTCCTGGTCGACGGAGTCCGAGGCGCGCACGCGCGTCGAGCCCGTGCGGAAGCCGTCACGGGCCGGCTTGCGCATCTTCGTCGCGCTGCTTCGTCGGAATCGGTCGAGGAACGCCATGCCCCTAGTCTGCCCGCCCCGCCGAAGGCCGGTGTGGACACACCCTGAAGAAGTGCAAAGATGGGTCCGCGCTCACGAGGCGCACCCCTGCTCACGGCACACGGAAGGACCACGGTGGCCGGCCCCGCTCACGACACCGACTTCGACGTTCTCATCCTCGGTGCGGGCTCGGGGGGCTACGCCTGTGCCCTGCGCGCCGCGCAGCTCGGCCTGCGCGTCGCCCTGGTCGAGAAGGACCGACTGGGCGGCACCTGCCTCCACGTCGGCTGCATCCCCACCAAGGCCCTCCTGCACGCGGCCGAGGTCGCCGACGCCGCCCGCGAGTCGGAGCGCTTCGGCGTGCTCGCCTCCTTCGAGGGCATCGACATGGCCGGCGTCAACTCCTACAAGGACGGCGTCGTCGCGCGGCTCTTCAAGGGGCTCACCGGCCTCGTCGGCTCGCGCGGCGTCACCGTCATCGAGGGCCAGGGCCGCCTCACCGGGCCCCACGAGGTCACGGTCGACGGCACGGCCCACACCGCCCGCCACGTCGTCCTCGCCTCCGGCTCCACCCCGCGCAGCCTGCCCGGGCTCGACGTCGACGGCGAGCGGGTGCTCACCTCCGAGCACGCCCTGCGCCTCGAGCGCGTGCCCGCCTCCGTGGTGGTGCTCGGCGGCGGCGTGATCGGCTCGGAGTTCGCATCGGTCTGGCGCAGCTTCGGCGCCGAGGTCACCGTGGTCGAGGCCCTCCCGCGCCTGGTCGCGGCCGAGGACGAGGCCTGCTCCAAGGTGCTCGAGCGCGCCTTCCGCAAGCGCGGCATCACCGTGCGCACCTCCACCCGCTTCGCGTCGGTCTCCCGCACCGAGAAGGGTGTCGCGGTCACCGTCGACACCGCCCAGGGCGAGCAGGAGGTCGTCGAGGCCGAGCTGCTCCTGGTGGCCGTGGGCCGCGGCCCCGTCACCGAGGGCCTGGGCTACGACGAGCAGGGCGTCGCCATGGAGCGCGGCTTCGTCACCACCGACGAGCGCTGCCGCACCTCGGTGCCCGGCGTCTGGGCCGTGGGCGACATCGTGCCCGGCCTCCAGCTGGCCCACCGCGGCTTCGCGCAGGGCATCTTCGTCGCCGAGGAGATCGCCGGGCTGGAGCCCGCCCCGATCGACGAGACGGGCATCCCGCGGGTGACCTACTCCCACCCCGAGGTCGCCTCGGTCGGGCTCGACGAGAAGGCCGCGGTCGCGGCGTACGGCGCCGACGCGGTGCAGAGCCTGACCTACGACCTGGGCGGCAACGGCAAGAGCCAGATCCTGCAGACCCAGGGCTTCGTCAAGCTGGTCCGCCGCGTCGACGGCCCCGTCGTCGGTGTCCACCTGGTGGGCGACCGCGTCGGGGAGCTCATCGGCGAGGCGCAGCTGATCTACAACTGGGAGGGACACGCCGAGGACGTCGCCCCGCTGCTCCACGCTCACCCCACCCAGAACGAGGCCCTCGGCGAGGCCCACATGGCGCTCGCCGGGAAGCCGCTGCACGCGCATTCCTAGGCTGGCCCCGGCGGCCCCGCGCGCCACCCCTGCTCCAGCCCCGCTCCACCCGCCCCACCACAGACGCACAGCCCCACACCACACGAAGAACGCGAGCGAAGGAACTCACATTGGCCACCGAAGTCAACCTCCCCGCCCTGGGTGAGTCCGTCACCGAGGGCACCGTCACCCGCTGGCTGAAGGCCGTGGGCGACACCGTCGCGGTCGACGAGCCGCTGCTGGAGGTCTCCACCGACAAGGTCGACACCGAGATCCCCTCCCCGGTCGCCGGCACCCTCCTCGAGATCAAGGCCGAGGAGGACGACACCGTCGAGGTGGGCGCCGTCCTGGCCCTCGTCGGCGACGAGAGCGAGGCCGGCGGTGACGGTGGCGGCGGCGCCAACGCTCCCGAGGCCTCCGAGGCCACCGAGTCCGCGACCCCCGAGGCCCAGCCGGCCGACGAGGGCGAGGCCGAGAAGAAGGCCGAGCAGGAGCAGCAGATCGTCGAGGAGAAGGGCTCGCTGCCCGCCGGCGACGAGACCCCCGAGTCGGAGAAGTCCGGCCCCGCCGGCGGCTCCGGCGGCGGCTCGGGCACCTCGGTGACCCTGCCCGCGCTGGGCGAGTCGGTCACCGAGGGCACCGTGACCCGCTGGCTGAAGTCGGTCGGTGACGAGGTCGCCGTCGACGAGCCTCTCCTCGAGGTCTCCACCGACAAGGTCGACACCGAGATCCCCTCCCCGGTCGCCGGCACGCTGCTGGCGATCAAGGTCGACGAGGACGAGACCGTCGAGGTCGGCGCCGAGCTGGCCGTCATCGGCGACAAGGGCGCCTCGGTCGAGGAGCCCACCGACTCCGCCGCGCCCGAGGCCCAGCCCAAGGACGACGCCGAGGCCGAGAAGAAGGCCGAGCAGGAGGAGCGGATCGTCGAGGAGAAGGGCTCGCTGCCCGCCGGCGACGAGACCCCGGAGAAGGAGAAGTCCGACTCCCCCGCCGCGGCCGCCCCCGCCGCCTCGCCCGAGCCCGCCGAGGCCACCACCCCGGCCGCCGAGAAGGCCCCGGCGCCCAGCGCGCAGTCGCCCTCCACCGGCGAGTCCGGCTCCTCGTCGAGCAACGACGCCGCCGGCTACGTCACCCCGCTGGTGCGCAAGCTGGCCAACCAGCACGACGTCGACCTCTCCACCGTCACCGGCACCGGCGTCGGCGGTCGCATCCGCAAGCAGGACGTGCTCGAGGCCGCCAAGGCCAAGGAGGCGCCGGCCCCGGCCGCCGCTCCTGCGGCCGCCGCCCCGGCCGCGGCGCCCGCCGCGTCGGGTGCCTCGGCGCCCTCGACCACCCCGTCGCCGCTGCGCGGCACCACGGAGAAGGTCAGCCGCCTGCGCAGGATCATCTCCGAGCGCATGGTCGACTCGCTGCACACCGCGGCGCAGCTGACCCAGGTCGTCGAGGTCGACGTCACCAACATCGCGCGGCTGCGCGAGGCGAAGAAGGCCGACTTCCTCTCCCGCGAGGGCGTCAAGCTGTCCTACCTGCCGTTCTTCGCCAAGGCCTCGATCGACGCGCTCAAGCAGCACCCCAAGCTCAACGCGACGATCGACATCGACGCCGGCGAGATCACCTACTACGACCGGGAGAACGTCGCCTTCGCCGTCGACACCGACAAGGGCCTGCTGACCCCGGTCGTCAAGGACGCCGGCGATCTGTCGATCGCCGGTCTGGCCAAGAAGATCGCCGACGTCGCGCAGCGCACCCGCACCAACAAGATCGGTCCCGACGAGCTGTCGGGCGGCACCTTCACGATCACCAACCTGGGCAGCGTCGGGGCCCTGTGGGACACCCCGATCATCAACCGCCCCCAGGTCGCCATCCTCGGCCCCGGTGCCGTCGTCAAGCGCCCGGTCGTCATCGACGACGCCAACCTCGGCGAGACCATCGCCGTGCGCCACATGGTCTACCTCGCGCTGACCTACGACCACCGCCTGGTCGACGGCGCCGACGCCGGCCGCTTCCTCCAGGACGTCAAGGCGCGCCTCGAGGCCGGCCAGTTCGAGGTCTGACGCTCCACCGCACCACGGTGGTCGGGCCGGGAGCGCCAGCGACCGTCTCGACAACACCACCGCACCACCCGACGGCGCGAGGTCACCGACCTCGCGCCGTCGGCGCGTCCACGGCCCGCCTGGTCCGGCGGCAACGCCCGACCGGCCGCGCAGGTGCGGCCCCGAAGGGGGAGCCGGGGTTTCCCGGTGGGTGACAGGGTGGGGCCATGTCCCTGAACGTCGTCATCGCCGGCTCGTCCGGATTCCTCGGCTCCCACCTCGTGGGTGCCCTGCGCGGGCGCGGCCACACCGTCACCGCGCTGACCCGCCGCCCCGCGAAGGGCCCGTCGGAGTCGACCTGGGACCCCTACGCCGGGGCCGTCGACCGCATGCTCGTGCAGTCGGCCGACGTGGTGGTCAACCTGGCCGGCGCCCCGACCGCCGGCAACCCCCACTCCAAGACCTGGGCCCGTGAGCTGCGCGAGAGCCGCGTGACGACCACCCGACTGCTGGCGGAGGTGATCGCGGAGGCCGAGCGCCCTCCGGCGTACCTCGCGGGCAGCGGGATCTCCTACTACGGCGACCACGGTGACGCCCTGCTCACCGAGTCGGCCGACAGCCGCGGCCACGCGCTGCTCACCGACGTCACCCGGGAGTGGCAGGCGGCGGCCGACGCGGCCGTCGACGCCGGCGCCCGGGTGTGCGTGCTGCGCACCGCTCCGGTGATGGACGCCGCCGCTCCCCCGCTCAAGCAGCTGCGCCTGGTCTTCAAGCTCGGGCTCGGCGCCAAGCTCGGCGACGGCAGCCAGCACATGGCGATGATCTCGCTGCGCGACTGGGTCGACGCCACCGTCCACCTCGCCGAGCACGAGTCGGCCTCGGGTCCCTTCAACCTGTGCTGCGTGACCACGCCGACCAACGCGGAGTTCACGAAGGCCCTCGCCGCCGGGGTCAGGCGGCCCGCGGTCGCCTTCGTGCCCGCCCCGCTGCTGCGCACCGCCGCCGGCGCGATGGGCCCGGAGCTCCTCGGCTCGCTCAACGTCACCCCGAAGGCGCTGCTCGACTCCGGCTACACCTTCCACGACCCCGACGTCGAGGCCGTGGTCCGCAGCGGCCTGAGCTGACCGCCGCCCGCGGCGGCTCGGGCCGGGTCTGTCGGTGCGGACGGTCGGGCCAGGCGGGCGCCGCTCAGGCCGGCACGACCTCGGCGACGAGCCAGCCACCCCGCTCACGGACCAGGGTGACCTCGCGGGCGGTCGCCCGGTCGCGCGGCAGCCGTACGTCGACCCCGCGCCCCACCGCCCGTGCACCGACCAGCCGGTCGACCACCCGCAGCCGCAGCCGGGCTGCGGGCCGTCCGGTCCCGTCAGCGGCTACGCCGGCGCCGAGCACCTCCACCGCGACCAGCCGCGTGGCCATGCCCCGCACCCGCAGCCCCCGCGCCGTCCAGGCGCTCAGCATCGCGACGTCGTGGCGTGCGGCGGCCGACCCGTCGACGTAGAGCGACGCCAGCCGCTCCGGGTCGGCCCGCGACCACGCCGCCGCCCGCTGCCGGTCCCACCGCGCCACCACGCGCGCCGCCCGGCGCTCCTCGGCCGACCACCGCTCGGCGGCCCCCGCTCGCGGCTCGGGGCGCTCGGCCACCGCCCCGGCCCCACCGCTCGGGTGGCCACCACCCGCGGTCACGGGCCCACCGTCGGCGCTCGAGGGGGGTGGGGCGTCGAGCGCCTCGAGGCCTCCGGCCACCGCGGCCGCGGGCCGCAGCTCCGGGCCGGGCCCTCCTCCCCGCAGGACGACGCCGCACAGCACGACGGCGGAGGTGACGACGACGGCGGTCAGCAGCAGGCGCGGCATGGGTCCCCCCTACCCACCTGGCGACCACCGCCCGCCGGCCGTCCACAGGCGGGACCCTCCTGTGCACGGGCCGGGGCCGGGGCGCAGGGCCGCGAGTAGCATCGGAGCCATGGCGAGCAGCGGGAGAGACCTCGACGTACGCACGGTGGGCCTCGGCGCGCAGGCCGTGGACTACCTCGCCGCGTGGGACCTCCAGCGTGAGGTGCACGCCCAGGTCGTGGCGGGCGAAGCGCCCGACACGGTGCTGCTGCTGGAGCACCCGCCGACCTTCACCGCGGGCAAGCGCACCGACCCCCACGAGCGCCCCGCCGACCCGGGCGGCGCGCCCGTGCTCGACGTCGACCGCGGCGGCAAGATCACCTACCACGGGCCGGGCCAGCTGGTGGCGTACCCGATCGTCCGCCTGCCCGACCACGTGCTCGTGGTCGACTTCGTGCGCCGCATGGAGGAGGCGATGATCGCGACCTGCGCGGCCTTCGGGGTCACCACCGCCCGGGTGCCCGGCCGCAGCGGCGTGTGGCTGCGCGCCGACTCCACCGGCTCCGGCACGCGCCCCGAGCGCAAGGTCGGCGCGATCGGCATCCGCGTCAGCCGCGGTGTGACCATGCACGGGATCTCGCTCAACTGCGACGTCGACCTGGGCTGGTACGACCGCTTCGTGCCCTGCGGCATCGCCGACGCCGGCGTCACGTCGCTGAGCCAGGAGGCCGGCCGCGACGTCACCGTCGCGGAGGTCCTGCCGGTGCTCACCGAGCACCTGCGCGCGCTGCTGGCGTGGGCCGACTACACCCCCACCCCCGACTACGAGCCCCGCCCCGAGCCCGGCCGCGCCCCCCGCATCGAGATCCTCGCCCCCGCCTCCTCCCGCTGACCGCGCCGCTCCGGCGCTCCTCGCCGCGGCGGGCCCGGACGTCATACGCACCGTGGATGCGCATCCACCCCTCGCATGACGTCCCACCCCACGCCCAGCACTGGCCGCCACTCACCCCCCCCCCCCCCCCCCCCCCCCCCCCCCCACCCCCCCCCCCCACAAACC